>JAFGDC010000364.1 GCA_016932295.1 candidate division CSSED10-310 bacterium | reverse complement strand
TCATCGGCCCGCTTTCCGACATCATCTTCGGTTTCTATTGAGTACATTCGGGGGCGCGTCTCAACGCGCCTCCAGATAACGCGCAGGGGGGCTTCCGAGCCCCCCTGATCATGTACCGGATAGGCGGCTATCGCCCCGCGGGTCACTCCTCTCCGGAACCCAACTCCCCCGCGGCTTGCAGAATGTGTCGCATCAACACCGCATCCTGCACCATGCCTTGCACCCCGCCGCTTTCGTTGATCACCACCTTGGGCACTCCCATGATTCCGTATTTCTGTGCAAGATGCGGAAATTCCTGGATTTCAACCATGTCGGCCCGAATGTGCCCATTAACCAGCGCCATCTGGTGAGCTGCCCGCACCACCTGTGGGCAATAAGGGCAGGTGGGTGTGACGAAGACCTGTACGTGGATGGGTTTCTTCACTCTGGCCAGCTTTTTGACAATCCGATCGCTGAGCTTGGTGCTGCCGGTGGACACGTCCAGCACGCTCTCTACGAGTGATGCGAATTCGTATCCAACCGGGGTTCCATAGAACCTGATGCCCCTGTCCACGGCCTGCGCATCGGCAACTATGATACAGGGAATTTTATCAACGCCGTACCGGGCAACCTGGTCGCTGTCCGCATGGAAATCAACCACCTGCAAGGTCAGCCGTGCATGCAGCGCGGCGAACTCCTTCAGCAGTTCCTCGGTGAGGGAGCAACCCTCGCACAAGGGCACTTTCGGCAGCAGGATCTGCGATTGCCGCTGCGTGAAGCACAGCAGCGTCACGCCGTCGTTCATCCGGTCATTCAGAATACCCTGCAACTGGTTCCGGCTCTCATTGTCCATCAACATCACTCTGCCTCCTTCCAAGGTGGATATACGCCATGATCGTTGTTCATCACCCGGCGCGAAATGTGTGACTCGTTGCAACGGGAGCGGTGGAAATAGTAGATGTTGCAGGCGTGGAACTCAATAGACGCCGTCCCGGCTTGCCGCGCAAGGACCTGCCGAGTCGATGCGGAGGTCTGGACGCCAGCCGTTCGGTGAATGTCAGTACAGCTCGAAGACTATCCGCTTGGCGGTCCGCAACCGCCGCTGACTCATGCCCAGGTGACCAGATTGTCCTCGAACTTGTTGATGAGTTCCTTGTGGCGCGGCAGTATCCGCACGGTAAACCCGTTTTGTCCACTCGCGCGGCAAGGGATTTTCCCGGCGTACTGGTAGTGGCCGTCAGGCAAGCGGGTTTCCAGTTCCATTTCCGTCGATGCCGTATCCACCAGTCCGTTGTCCTGCGCCACGAGTCCGTAGTAAATCTCCACGGCAAGATGATCGGGAGTCAATTCCGGGGATTGAATAACGGCGCGGACCATGAGGTCGGAACCCACCGGGTGATCTTCGTTGACATCGGCGCTGACCGACAGTATCTGGATGGTATGCCAGGCATGATGCACGCGTTGCCGCCAGGCGGCAAGGCTCTGTGCGAAGCCGTTGTCCTCGAGCAGGTGTACCATGCGGTTGGCGGCTGGGACGTAGAAACGCTCGGTGTATTCCTTGATCATCCGGTTGGTATTGAAAACCGGCGATATGGAGCGCATGGAGTTTTTCATTTTCGTGATCCAGGCGCGGGGCAGCCCGGACTGGCCTCGATCATAGAACAGGGGGATGATTTCCGATTCCAGCAAGTCATAGATAGCGCGGCTTTCGGTGTTATCCTGGTAATCCAGGTCCGAGTACTCCTCGCCTTTGCCGATCACCCAGCCGTTATCACCCGAGTAGGCTTCATCCCACCAGCCGTCGAGAATGCTGAGGTTCAGTCCGCCGTTGACCGCTGCCTTCATGCCGCTGGTGCCGCTCGCCTCCTGTGGCCGTCGCGGCGTGTTCAGCCAGACATCGACCCCCTGTACCATGTAGCGGGCTATGTTCATGTCATAGTTATCCAGGAATACCATGCGGCTGCGGAAGGGCTCGTCACGCATGTACTTGACGATTGTGCTGATGATGCCCTTGCCCAGCTTGTCCTGGGGATGCGCCTTGCCGGCGAAGATGAACTGGATCGGTCTTTCCTGTGCGGCCAGTAGTGCTTTCAGGCGGTCCAGGTCATGGAACAGCAGATCGGCGCGCTTGTACGAGGCGAACCGTCTGGCGAAGCCCACGGTGAGTGCTTCCGGATCGAGGATCTCGTCCGCCCTGCTGATCTCTCCCGGCGCGCTTCCTTGCTCCCTGATGCGGCGCCGCAGGCGATGCCTGCAGAAGGCCACCAGGCGTTCGCGGCGGCGTTCATGGGTACGCCATAATTCCGCATCCGGTATCTGGTTGATGCGCTCCCAAAGTTCATTGTTGGCCGGCTGCGTCTTCCATCGCGGTCCCAGATAACGATCGAACAGACCCGACAATTCACGCGACAGCCAGGTGCGCGCGTGGATACCATTGGTGATGGCGGTGATCGGAATCTCGTGCTGTGGCACATTGGTCCATACCGGCTGCCACAATTTCTGAGAGACCTTCTCGTGCAGCTTGCTCACACCGTTCCTATAGCCGGCCGTGCGAAGCGCCAGGATCGGCATGCAAAACAGGTCAGGACTTTCCGAGCCTTGGGCGCGGCCCAGCCGATCCAACTCCTCGAATCCGATCCCCATGCTGGCCAGGTATCCACCAAGAAAGCGATTGACCAGTGCGGGTTGAAACTTGTCGATACCAGCCGCCACGCAGGTGTGGGTGGTGAACACGTTACTGGCGCGAACGATCTCGAGCGCTTCCGAAAACTTCAATCCACGCTCGGCCATGATCATGCGCACGCGCTCCAGGGTCAGAAACGCCGAATGGCCTTCGTTGATATGGCATACCAGCGGATTCCTGTCCAGGCGTTTGAGGGCGCGCATGCCACCGATACCCAGCAGAATCTCCTGCCGGATCCGCATCTCCGCATCACCGAAATACAATCGCGTGGTCAGCTCGCGGAATATCCGCTGATTTTTATCATAGTCCGTGTCCAGCATGACGAGCGGCACCCGGCCGACCTGCAACCGCCACATCCGAACCACGGCCTTGCCTTCCGGATACTCCACCTCAATCTCGATCGGCCGTCCTTCGTTGTCCTTGATCAGCGTCACCGGCATGTTGAAAGGATCGTTCAGCGGGTAAAACTCCTGCTGCCACCCCTCCTTGCTCAGATACTGCTGGAAGTATCCCTCGGTGTAGAGCAGTCCGACTCCCACCATCGGAACACCCATGTCGCTGGCGGACTTGAGATGATCACCAGCCAGCACTCCCAGGCCTCCGGAGTAGATCGGCATGCATTCATTGATACCGAATTCCATCGAAAAATATGCAGTCAGCATCCTCGTGGGGACATCGCTCAGGGATGCAAACCAACCAGTATCTTCCATGTAACTCTTGAATTCCCGATACACCGTCTCCATGGTGGCGACGAAGCTGTCATCCTCGGCGCGTAAGAGCAGCGTTTCCTGATCGATCGAACCCAACAGCAGCACCGGATTGTGATTGCTCGTCTCCCATCGCTCACGGTCGAGACGATGGAACAACTCCACTGCCTCATGGTTCCAGCACCACCACATATTGTTGGCGATCTCGAGCAATGGACGCAACTTTTCTGGTAATGACGGGACAACACGGAATGTGTGAATGCTGTACATTGTTTTCTCCTGCTGGTTGTTGTCTTGCTCGAATATCGGAGCACGCCCGTCGACGGGACGGACTGGGATTCGTCCCCATGGCCGTCGAGTCCGGCACATCCTCTCGTGAAAGACTATATACCGTATCCCGGACGGCATTGACAGGATTTTTTAAGTGCCGCGAACGTACTATAGTTGTTACCTTTCCATCTTCGAGACGCAGCACGGGCAGCATCCGTATTCGTTTGACTGGCGAACCGGAGGACGAGACGGCAGCCGGATCTCATGGTACTGTCTGAAATCGGGAAGCGGTCCATCGCATGGGTAGTCCTCCCGGATACCGGCCGGACACACCATCCTTGCCGCCGGCAGCCCGCATGCCCCCGGAAACAAGTTATCGGCACCGGTGGCGGTGTTGGATTGTATAGATGCAGTGGCTTGCATGTGACCCTGTGCCATGAAGGAAGGAAGTAATGAATAACAAGTGTGTCCCCGTGCTTGTCTCGATCATGGTAGTCTGCCTGCCGATTTCAGCAGCCGCCGGGAAAGATGACGATGCTGTCGAGACTGTTGGTGAATTCGGCACGGGACTGGAAGTCGCCGAGGCCATCGTGCGCGAATACGGGGTAGTCACGGACAGGGAGTGGGTGGACAAGGTCAACCGAGTTGGTTACAACCTCGCGGCTCGCCTGGAGAATCGCAGGATGCCGTTCGTGTTCAATACGGTGAAAATCGATGAGGCAAACGCTTTTGCCCTCCCCGGCGGCTTCATTTTTATCACTGAAGGAATGCGCCGGATGGAGCTTACCGAGGATGAACTCGGTCATTTGCTGGGTCATGAGATGGCTCACAGCAATTTGCGCCACCTGGTGAAGATGCAGCGCAAGGCCGGCATCCTGAATGTCCTTCATCATGCGCTGCTGGCTGGCATCCTCTTCGGTATGCATGATCAGTCCAGTGTCGATCACGGCCCCTCGGGACCGGCTCCGTACCAGGGAGATGAAGGCAAGGTGGCGGCGTTCGAGGGCGCCTTGCTGTTCGGACAGGTGCTCAGAGACCTGCTCCAGAGGGGATACACAAGGGAAATCGAATATGAGGCTGATCGGATCGGATTCTCCTATGCCGTCGCCGCCGGTTACACTCCCGAGGCCGGTGAGGCCCTGCTGGAAAAATTGCACAACCACTTCTACGAGGCTCCCGGAATGCATTACTGGCGCACGCATCCATACTTTCACGATCGAGTGCGGCTTGCCCGGGCACGAGTAAAGACGCAACCCCATACACTCCAACCCGCGGACTGCGCGGCTGGACGCGACGAACTCCAGGCTCACCTGGTGACACTGGCCGAAAAGCAAGTGGAACCGGGCAGGAAGATGCTGCTCATGCAGGCCGCTCTTGAAGTCGATCCAACTTCAACCAGGGCCATTGCGCTGCATCGATTCGTGTTGCTCGGGGCGCAGGCCGGGGAAGAGAAAAAAGCATCGTTTCTGCGTGAATACGGGCGCCTCATCGAGCTGTACGACAGAGCGATCGACCTGCTGGAAAAAAGCCCGGAGGCGACTGAATTACGGGCGGAACTCGGCACGAACAGGACTATGCTCGAGCAGGCCAGGGATAGTGAATACCACAGCTATGAATCGATGCTGGATGCCGGTCTGGCGGATGTGGACAGCCTCGAACGCTTCCTGATTAACTATCCTGACAGTCCACGGCGCTCGGAGGTACTGTTCCTGCTGGGCCGTAACCACAACTTGCTGGAAAAACCGGACGAAGCCGTGGAATTCTTCCTTCAGGCCATTCATCGAGGCGGCGGGGACGAGTGGGCTCAGCAAGCCGAAAAGAGTCTCGCGGTGCTTATCCCGAAACTTGATGACCTGTGCGCTTGCCAGCGTATCGTGGACGATTGTCCAGGACTGCGGGAGGTTGCGGATGAACGGCTGAAGTGCCTCGTGAGCAGTTTTGAGGACATGGGCTGCGGCAGCCGGTTTCTTACCCTGTGGCCTCAATCAGGGTATGCCGAGGTGATCAAGGGCCGGCTCAACGTCCTGGGCGAACGCGAATACCAGCACGGCCGTCAATACGAAGCCATCGCCCAGTTCCAGAAAGCCATGGATGCATACAACCGTGTTATCGAAACCGTTCCTTCGGACGAACTACTGGAACGGACCTATGGCAGGATGGATGCGATTCAGCAACGGGCTGAAAATGAACCAGCCTGAGCGGCGCTGGGCGCCGGCGATCGGCTGGGTTGCGGTGCTGATACAGGCGCTGTACCGGTTCGGCTGGATGCCGCTGAGCGTCTTCATCGCCCATGAACTGTCCGCCCATGTGTTCCGCCTGTACGGCCGCTGGCGGCAGGTGGACGTGCCGCTCCATCTCCTCGGCGGCTTCGCCGTCGCCTATTTCATCTCCAACGGTCTTACCCTCGTCATCGGGACCGGTCTGGCGGATGCCCCCCATCCCGCCATCCGGTACGCCCTCCTGTTCGGCATGATCTGCGCCGCGGCCATGTTCTGGGAATTCGCCGAATGGATCGCCGACCGCACCATCGGTACGTGCTGCCAGCTTGGTCTGGATGATACTTTGTTCGATATGGTGAATGGTCTGACGGGAGGCGCCTGCTACCTGATACTGGATCGCCTGTCCCACAATGGATAAAGCGCCCTGAGTCGTACCGGGCATCCCGGGGGCGTACCCGGAATTTCATGTTTTCGGCTGAAAAAAAGTTGACTCCCGGTGCCTGGCGTCAATGACAACGAGTATGGATGCCCTGAATCCACCGTCTTTGATTGGCAAGCGCGGTTTGCAGGCCTGAAAGACTCATGTAACAGGTCGCGACTCAGTCCGCGGAGCAAGTCGCTTGCCACAATCGGCGAATCGTTGGGATGGAACCATTTCCGCCGTCGTAAGGCATTAAATGTCAATGCTTCACAGTGGAAAACAGAAGATTACGGATACGATCCCGAGCGCTGACAAGGGGAACATTTCAGGAGAATCAACACCGCGGTGCGATCACGGTTTGAGGCAGGGCGCTTTTGAACTGGAGAACTGTAGCATCTGGCAATCGTTTTCCACGAAAAGTATAAGATTCGGGGTACGACCCCATGGTGACAAAAAGGTCCCGCACGTGGCGCACGGGACCTTTCGTGATTTTTCTAGGACTCTTTTTCGACGATTTTAACGGCGCGTTCACCCACCACGAGGATCACGTTACTGCCGAGCGACAGAAACTTACCTAATTCGGGCCGATCGTCGAGGAATTTGAAGTATTCGTCCGAATTGAAGATGATCGTGTCGAGTTTCATCGATTCCTTGTAGCCGCTGTCGATCCATGTACCATCGGCATTGTAGAAAGTCCGGCCGGCGACGTGCCGGATGATCTGTTCCTCGTCGGCGGCGGAGTCCTCCACCGTGAATCCAATGGTGTCTGATTTCATTTTCCTGGCCGCCACGCTTTGATTGACGGCTCCGGCGCCTTTTTGATCCCTGGTCATGGCCTGCGGCGCCGTGATTCGTGCCGGTAGCTTTTCAGTGAACACCCTGTCGAGCGAACCCTGATTTCCGCCTCCTTTTCTGATTCCACTCGCATACCCCAACGCTTGCATGTCAGCGAATTCTTCTTGATACAGATCGGCGGTGCGCCGGTGGATGTCCTCGGTGACGAGATACGAGGTGTACTGGTTGATTATACCGTATTGTTTGCTCAGACTGATGATTTCGTCCACCAGTTCCTGGTCTTCTCCATTGAGACGGATTTCGTCCATGAGCTGCCCCACGCGTCGCGTCGCCCATAACCGCGGTATGAAGTCATTGGCCTTGTCCACCTTGGGGAAACTGCCTGTGACGCGGAACGACTGGCGTGCTTTTCCTCTGGTGCCGGCGAGCGTCAGGACCACGTCATTGTGATCCCTGTACCGTCCCGTGACAATCAGTTGATTGCCGTAAAACAGGTCCGGCAACCCGCCGGGCAGGACAGCATAGGGTTCGATGGGAGCCAGCCCCGTCAGGGAAACCCCGGTGAGCGCCGGTTCACTGATCTGGCTGTACAGCGTGCTCACCTTCAACTCGATATCCTCTTCCGGTTTGACATATT
>JAFGDC010000363.1 GCA_016932295.1 candidate division CSSED10-310 bacterium | reverse complement strand
GTCGGTGCTGGTGAAGCAGCCAAGTGATCTTCCTGGGATGCCGCACCAGGTACGTGGGGAACTTCGTGCAGATGACGCCGTCCACCGCATCGGGTCCTTCCACGGGCAGGGCAATACTGCGCCAGACAGCCGCCTGTTTTATCAATTCCTCGTGAGGTATCCACTGGAAGGGCAGGTCGATCCTGGCCACCCGATGGCCGCGGGTTGTCAGCTCATCGACGAGACTTTCGACATGGGCTTCGGCGCCGCCCCTGACGAACGGCACCATGACGCTGCACACCACCAGCCGCATGGTCAGCGCCGCCGTGGTACGGTGCGTGTGAGCCTGGAGAGATGGCCGGACAGGCGGGCAACCGAACACGGTCGCTGCCGCTTCACGGTTCCCGTCCTTCCGGCGCGACCGCCGCCGCCCGCATGGCCACACCCAGTTCGCGCCGGTCACCGCTGCCCGAGATGTCATCAGGGATGAAGGTCGCCGCCTCTATGCCGATCTCGAAGGCGTCGCCGCCGTGCTTTTCCGGTAAACGGTATTGAAGTGTCCGCCACCCGGTCGCCAACGAGAGACTGTCCAGTTCATGCCCATCCACCACGATACGAACCGCGCCGCCCAGGGGATTGCCCTGCATGCGCAACACCAGTTGGGAGGGTCGCTTCGGGTTCGCCAGGTACATTCCCGCCATCCGGCCGGTCCAGCGGACCAGGTGCTGACCCCGCTCGTCCCGCCATGTCTCCACCGGCCAAAATCCCCACAGATGCCGCTCGTCCGACAGGTCGAGCCGTGCCGGAATGGGAGTCGGAATCAATGACTCCATCGCGGTGTGCAGGTCCGATGCGATGCGCCGCCAGTCGAAGCGCTCCTCGGTGAGCCGCCTGGCGCCCCGCGCCATTTCCCGCCGCCGGGGTTCATCCCGGACCAGCGCCGCCAGTTCCACGGCGAAACGTTCCAGGGGCGCCACCGCCAGGTATGGCAGGAGTTCCGTCGGTAATCCCCGGGCGCCGGTGGGTGTGCTTATGACCGGCAGCCCGGCCGCCATGTATTCAAACATTTTCAGATTCGTTCCCGAGCCATGGATGACAGGATTCAACGCCACATCGGCGGCCTGCAGGCAGGTCTTCTTGACTGTTTCCGTCACTTCCCCCATGGCGACGAGATTGGGTGGGGTCCGCAGCTCTCCGCAGTAAGATTCATATTCCGCTTTTACACTGCCGATCACCAGAAAATGGATGCCGGGACATGAGGGCGCCAGGTTTTCCAGGAGGAACCGGAAAGCCGCCAGATTGGGTGGATGCCATGCACCCATGAACAGGGCGGCCGGTCCTTGCAATCCAAGGGTGTGACGGGCCGCTATCCGTTCATCCTGGGTCGCCGGCCGCACCGTGGATGTGTCCACACCGTTGGGAACCGGCAGAACCGGACGGTCGTGCTGGTAATAGAAATCCAGGATGTCCGCGCCTTCCTGAGCGGAGGTTGCCCAGAGCAGGTCCGCGGTCCGGGTGGCTCTTTCCTCGGTGCGGCGTACCAGCCGCAGCAGGCGCCGGGCCGCCGGCGAACCCCTCAGGAAGGGTTTCTTGAGTTCATACTCATGGTTGGCGGCTTCGTACACCACCAGCCTTGTACGCGGTGATCGCTCGATACAGTCGATCAGGTAAGGATGCGCGGTCACCAGTATATCGGACCTGGTCATGAAGTATTCCGCCGCCATGCGGAAGGCCGGAGTGTCCCGCCACAACCGCGGCATGGCCGCGTCGAACACCGCCACTCCGACCCGCGTTTCCAGCTCCCAGGCCCGACGGGCATGCCGGTGGCTTGGCGGCACCCTCACCTCGAACAATCCAGGTTCCAGCTCCCGCGCCGTCATCGGTTCCTCGTGACCGCAGAAACAGACATAATTGACCTGGTAGTAACGCGCGAGATGCCGCAGCAGGTGGTACAGTCGCACCTGGCCGCCGCCCCTGGGCGGATACATGGGATAGGTGCTCAGGACCGTCATCCATCGCCTGGAATCAGCCGGCGAGGCGGCCGTGCGCGCCGGCCAGGAAAATGGCCCCAACAGGTCCCTGACGCAGTCCGGCCATGCGATGGAACGGATTGAATCGGCGGCTTCCCGGCCCATGGCCGCCGCACGTTCAGGATTCGTCGTGAGCTGATGGATGGCTTCGGCCAGCGCCATCGGCTCAGGAGTCGTCACCAAACCGGTTCCGCCATCCCTGACGAACTCCAGCGCCCCGCCGGAGTCGTTGCAGGTGATGACCGGTTTGGCGCTCTTCATGGCCTCTATGGTGATGTAGCCGTAATCTTCCTGGTATGGCGTGAAAATAACCGCCAGGGCCCCGGCGTACAGCTCCAGCAGGCGGTCGTCGCTCACCTGCCCCAGGAAGCGGATGCGTGTATCGCCGTGAGCCAGTGCCCGCAATTCCGCACGTTGCGGCCCGTCGCCGGCGATCAGCAGGGGAATATCCTCCCTCAGGTGCCGCATGGCAAGGACGGCAAGCTCAAGGCGCTTCGGCCGGTCCAGTCGCCCCACCGCCAGCAGGTACGACGCGCCGCGAGAGTGATGGCCTGAACTGGTGGGAGGTGGATGGATCACGTCGACTCGTTCGCCAATGGGGAAGTAGTCGGGACGTTCCGCCACCGTCCGTGAAATGGCGGTATAGCGAACGATGCGGCGTGGATCCAGCGCTTGGTCATCGAGCCATTTGATGATCCGCCGCGCCGCCGGACCGGGGAACCTGAACAGTTTGTCGCCGGGGGCACGGCTTTGCTCATAGGTATCGTACAATCCGCGCAGACGATGCGCCATGTAGACCACCTGGTATGGATGGCGGACTGCCCAGGATGGATACTTGAAGGTGATCACCAGGTCAAAATGCGAGACCGGCAGCCTCCGGAAACGCAGATAGGCCTGAAGCAGATGGAGAAGGCTGTCCTCACGGACAGGAACCTTGAGTAGTTCCGCCTGATGGTCGCTGTACTTGTGTATCGCCTCGCATAATCCCAAGGCCAGGTTTTCGATGCCTCCGGGAGTGTACGGTATCGGTGACGGCGCTACGATTCCGATCTTCATGATCCGGCATTCCCGAGCCCGGTCATCATCAACCGGGTGATGTAATCGCAGCCTTCATCCGTCGGGGGAACGGGCGGCTCCACCTCCAGGCCGCGGTCAGCAAGGGTGATTGCCAGTTCGGTGGAGCCGGGTACCAGCTTCATTCCTGCGAGGATGCCATGATCTCCACGCCCGGCACCCAGAGAAGTGGCGGGTCCGAGTCGTTCCGCCGCTTGGTCGTCCAGATGAGGTCCCGGCGCCAGAAGCCAACAGATGTGTACTGGATTGATCACGTAATAGGCGGGAAAACCGAGACTGATCACGCCGTCGATGGGCAGGTTGTAGGAAGCGGTCAGATCCAGCAGCCGCCAGCCGGTGAGTTGACGGGTGATATCCCTTTCGGAGCCGCGGACCAGGGGCAGACGGACGATATCCACCTCGTTGCCGGCTACCGCCAGCCTGTCCCGCAGACGGACGGCGATGTCTCCGGGCAGCAGTTGTTCGAATAGAAGATAAGGTTCACAGACCAGCAGGCGTGGCGGTCGCAGGCGGTCAGATCCGCGCGACGGCGGCATAATCGCCGAATCCGTAAAGAATATCGTTGAGCTGATCGATCACGCCGTTCGCCACCTGGACCACTTGACGCAGTTCGTCGGGCGCGGCGGCCGGGGGTGCCAGCCGCGGCAGCCGCGTCTCGTCAGGCACGGGTGACCGCGGCAGGATCTCCACCCGGGAAAACCCGGCGGCATGGAGCAGGAAGGTCAGGGTATCCGGATGCACTGGCCAGATGTGGGTGGGATCAAGGAAAAAACTGTGGGAGAGGGCATGGAACGATGCCGGGTTGATGGTCTCGATCAGGAGAATGCCGTCCTCTTCCAGCGTGCGGTGTGCTTCCCGGATCAGGGCCATGACCTCGACGGGCTTGAGATGCTCCACGAGTTGCGCCGAGAAGATCCCGGCGAGCGCTCCGTCCGGCAAGGCCCGCAGGTGGTCCATGGCATCGCCGCGGGTGACCTTCAGCCCTTTGGCAACGCAGGTTGCGGCCATGTCGGTGTTCAGATCAACACCGTGCACCTCGATACCGTGCTCCGTCATAAGTTCCATGAACTCGCCGCGGCCGCAGCCAAGGTCCATGACCGGACCGCGGGTGAACAGCGGGACATAGGAGGCGAATCGTGACCGCAGATCGGCCGGCGCGCCGCGATGGAGTTCCTCGAACTGAAAGTAAGCGAAATCGTCCAGCACCTGTTCCCGCGACGGCGCTCCGTCCACTTTGGATACCGTCGGGGCGGCCGGCGCGGCGCCAAGCCGCTCCAGCTTGGCGTGCTGAAGCCGTAATCCATGCCTGAATTCCACGATGGCACGGTCGACTTCATCACGAAGCGACTGGATGATGTCCCGGGTATTATGTAACCACTCGTTCAATTCCGTCATGCCCTGGTCGACGCCCTCGAGCCTGTTCTCGAACATCTCCTGCCGCCCGTCGAACTCGGTGAACACGAGATCCATGCGGTTCATGAGCATGCCCGTTGCGTCGCAGATGATCCGGTCCAGGGTGCGGTAGGCCGCCTGCACCTTGCCGTCCATCACCGGCACGACCTTCTGGCCGAAATTGGCCAGGGTCACGTTGTACTCCCGCTGCCGCACGGCGAACTGGTCCAGCGCTTCGCGCAACCGGTTGAGCGCTTGAGCCGCCTGCGCGTTGAACTCCCCCAGGTTGGCCAGTTCATCCGCCAGCCCCCATCTCACGATCCTGACCACCGCCTTGCGAAGGCGGCCGCGGAGACTTCGCGGCAGTTGATCCCGTACCCGATCCGGCGCATGCATGGCATTGACTCCCACCAGGAGTTCATCCAGGTCCCGCCAGTCCAGGTGCGGGGCGGTGGCCACATCCCGGTTCAGGTGGTCCAGGCGCTCACTGTACTCCGCTTCGTAGCGCTCGTAGTCCACCTCGCCGCGATCGTCATCGTCTCGATGGTCGGATTCAGGTCCGGTCTTCATCTTCTACCTGTCCGGCGTTCTCGATCCGCAGCTCAGGTTCGAACCGCCAGGCGTGAGGCGGCCGGTAGATGCCCACATCGCCCGTAGCACTGCGGATCGCGAAAGTATACAGATGGCAGTGATAGTCATAAGGATACCCGTCTTCGGCGTGCACCGCCACATCCAGCGAATAGGTGCCCTCCACCAGGTCCAGCCGGTCAATATGTATGGTCACCACGCCGTCTTCGACGATGTCCGCGAGACGCAATTTTTCCAGTTGGGTGTTGCTTCCATAGACGCACAGGCCGGTCTGCATGTAGATGCCGATCCCAAAGACCGGTTCTTCGATGGGTTTTCTGACTCGATACCAGAACTTCACGGTCATCGAATCGCCGGTTCGGTACACGTAATTTTCCTTGCCGTCGGCATCGAGCAGTTTCACCTGGTGGATTTCCACTTCCCTCGAGCCCCATCTGGTACGGGCATCGGGACGCTGCTCCCCGGTTTTCTCCGGCGCCTCCTCCTGGCAGATCTCCCCGCCCCCCTCCAGCGTGACGCAGCCGCCCGGTTCCGGCGGCTCATCCATGGTGGCGCTGACATCATCATGGTAGGATGCCAACCGCTGCTCTTCGCGTTCGTTCACGAAGATCAAATATTGATCTATGACCCGCCGCGGCGCACCCCGATCCTTCACGATGCCGTCCTGTATCCAGACCGCCTCATCACAGAGTTTCTCCACGGCGCCCAGATTGTGAGTGACGAGCAGGATCGTTTTATTACGCCGCTTGAAATCCAGGATACGATCGATGCACTTGTACCCGAAGGCCTGATCACCCACCGCCAGGACTTCATCGATGAGAAGCACGTCAGGATCGACGTGCACCGCGACGGCGAAGCCAAGCCGCATGTACATGCCGGAGGAATACGATTTCACCGGATTGTCGATGAACTCCTCCAATTCGGAGAAACGGACGATATCGTTGTATCGTGCCTGGATTTCGCGCTTGGTGAGACCGAGCATGATCCCATTGATGAAAATATTTTCCCGTCCGGAGATTTCCGGGTGGAATCCGGCTCCCAGCTCGATCAACGCCGATACTCTGCCCCGCACCGACACAGTACCCGCGGTTGGTTTCAGGATTCCCGCCATGATCTTGAGTAACGTGCTTTTGCCGGAGCCGTTGGTGCCGATGATACCCACCGAGCGGCCGGAGGGCACTTCCAGGTCCACGCCCCGCAACGCCCAGAAGAGATTGTCCTCCACCTTGCGTCCCCAGAGGTCGCGAATCAACTGGCTTTTCAGGGTGAGAAACCGCTTGTGAGGAGATTTCTTGAAGCATTTGGTGACGCCGGCCGCCCTGATCGATGGTTCCATCACACCTCCTCGGCGAAGCTGCGCTTGAAGTGATTGAAGACCTTGTAGCTGAGGAAGAACAGGATGATGGAGGCGGCGAGCAGGATGCCCAGGTGCTGGATATGTTCCATGGGCAGACGATTGTAGAGCAGCACGTCATGGTAGGCTTCGATGATATAGGCCATGGGATTGAGCTTGAATGTGAACAGGAACCGCGCGGCGCGGTCACTCTTGGCCACCATGTCGAGTGAATAGATGATGGGGCAGAGGAAAAACCAGAGCGTGATGAGGTTGGTCAGGATCTGGCTGATATCGCGGTAATGGACGCTGAGGGATGACAGCAGCAGGGTGAGCGCCAGGGTGAAAATCAATTGGACAAGGATGATCACCGGCAGGAAGAGCAGCGGGGCGCCGACCTGGATATGTGCCGTGAAAATGAAGACGAAAAGGATGGGCATGCCGAAGAAAAAGTGCATGAGATTGGAGAGCACGGCGGTGATGGGCAGCACTTCTGGTGGGAACATGACCTTGCGGACCAGGGAGGAACCGGTGATGATGGAGTTGGTGCCTTCCAGGAGCGATGAAGAGAACCACAGCCAGGGAAGGAGCCCGGTGAAGAGGAATACCGAGTAGTTCTCCATGTCGAAGCGCATGTAGACCGAGAAGACCAGGGCATAGACGACCATGAGCAGCAGGGGATTGAGGAAGGACCACAGGAAGCCGAGGACCGAACCGCGGTATCTTGCTTTCAGTTCACGAGCCACCAGTGCCTGGATCAGGATGCGGTAGCGCCACAATCGTTCGAGGTCGTCTCTCATTCGCTCCTCCAAATTCGGGAGTGTAACACAGGCACCTTGCGGGGAAAAGTGTGACTCCTGCGTTTGCACGGACCTTTAACGCACCGCGTGGCGCAGATGGAGCGCGTGGCGCAGAGGGAGCGCGTGGCGCCAGCCGCGCCCTGGTTTGCCGGCGGGCTCCGCCGGCTCCCTTCGTCTGCTGAGAAGCTGGCTTCACTACAGAGCGTTCATATCGCCCTCCGCGCCCTGGTTTGCGTGGCGGGCACAGCGCCGCTGTCCTGGTAACGAATAGTTCAAACCCTCTTGTTTATTTCCTCCGCTGCAAGGGATCGATGGCATACTCGACGTCGCCGTCGGCCGAATAGATGGAAAATCGCTCGATCTGGCCGATCACCGGCAGGTCGCTGGTGATCTCCACACTGCCGGCCTCATCCGGGGCGCCGCCGTCCTTGGCCCCACGGTACTGGTAGCAGTAGATGCGGACGGCGGCGGCCTGCTGAACGTGCCAGGGCTTGACATCCCCGCATTTGCCGATTGCGGCCGGGAGCATGTCCGGTGTCTGCTCAAAGGTATAGCCGCCGGGCCCGTGGGCGAACAGCAGGAACTCGCGCCCC
>JAFGDC010000362.1 GCA_016932295.1 candidate division CSSED10-310 bacterium | reverse complement strand
CGCCCGCCGTCCGTTGTCGGGTTCGTGTGAATCGGCGGTGGGGCCCACCGCTCAAACCAGGGCGCGGCCGGCGCCACGCGCTCCCATACACGGCGCGGCGTGATGCGGGCCTGTCGAGCCCGCGGTCCGTTGTCGAGCCCGCCGTCCGTTGTCACGCCCGTGGTCCGTTGTCGAGCCCGCAGTCCGTTGTCGGGTTCATGGTCCGACCAGCTTGACAACCAGCGGCCACTGGCTAAACTCAAGCCAGCGTTGCAGCGCTTTAACCGGGAGGTATGCATGGCTACAAAACGCAGGCGCGGTTGTCTGTTTTTCCTCGGCATCCTAGTGGTGCTCGGCATTTTTTTCGGCATCGCCGTGGGCTTGACATTTATGCTGTTCGATCTCGGAGGTGAAAAAGGCCCCAGCAAGGGAGTGCTCTATCTCAACCTCGATACCCCCATCCAGGAAACCGGCGGCGGCTCCCTGTTCCACCTGGACGGCGCCGTCACCATCCGGCAGATCGATGAAACCATGGCCCGCGCCGCCGACGATCCCGATATCAAGGGACTGGTACTCCGCTTCACCAACGCCGGCGCCGGCATCGGCACCATCCATGACCTGCGCAATGCCATTCTACGGTTCAAGGAAAGCGGCAAGTTCGTCATCGTCTATACCGATTTCATCTCCTTCTGGAACTACTTCGTTGCCACCGCCGCCGACCAGATCATCTGCGCCCCCACCGGTTGGTTCGCCGCCCTTGGCATGCGGCTCGAACCCACCTATTTTGCCGAGGCATTGGATAAAATCGGCGTCACCGCCCAGGTCAACCATGTGGGCGATTACAAGACCGCCGGCGAGCAGTTCACCCGCACCAGCATGTCCGACGCGGAGCGCCAGACTCTCGAAGCACTCATCGACGATGTGTACACCTTGCTCACCGAAGCCATGGCCAAGAGCCGCGGCATGGAAACCACCGCTCTGCGCGCGCTTGTCGATCGCGCGCCCATGAGCGCCAAGTCCGCCCTGGCGGAAGGCCTGGTGGACCGGCTGGGCTACGCCGATGAGCTGGAAAACATCGCGTCCGAACTGGCCGGCTCGGAAGAGCAACTTGTCAAGTGGTCCACCTACACCAAATCGGACTCCCCCTTCTCTTTGGACAAGTATTTCGCCAGAAAACTGGCCCTGGTCTACGCCGAAGGCCCCATCTATTCCGGCGAAAGCTCCGACAGCCCATGGGGGGGGAACACAATCGGCTCCCAGACTCTCGCCAAGGCCATCAAGGATGCCCGAGAAAATGAAGATATCGAGGCCATCGTGCTGCGCATCGAGAGCCCCGGTGGATCGGGAACGGCGTCCGACGAAATCTGGCGCGAGGTGAAGCTGACCCGCGGAGCCAAACCCATCATCGCCTCCATCGCCAACGTCGCCGCCTCGGGCGGGTACTACATCGCCATGGCTTGCGACGAAATCATCGGACAACCCACATCCATCACCGGCTCCATCGGTGTGGTCAGCTCCAAGTTCGTCACCAAGGGCCTGTACGACAAGCTCGGCATCAACAAGGAAATCCTCAAACGCGGCACCAATGCGGATATGATGTCCGACTACGTGCCTTTCACGGAAGAGCAGGCAGCGCTGCTCAATTCCATCATGGAAGAGTTCTACTGGGAGTTCGTGGGCAAGGCAGCGGAGGGCCGCGACATGGAAAACGACGCGGTTCACGCTGTCGCCCAGGGTCGTGCCTGGACCTCGATGCGTGCCAGGGAAGTCGGTCTTATCAACGAGTTCGGCGGCTTGTGGGAGGCCATCCAGCGCGCCAAGGAGCGAGCCGGCATCTCCGCAGACGACAAGGTGGCATACGAGATCTATCCGAAGGCCAGTGGTCTGCTGGCCGCCCTCAGCATGCAGGGCGCCACAGGCTACGATTCCAGGTTGCTCGACCTGCTGCGCATGCTGGCGGTGGCCCGGCACTGGCAACAGGACCAGGTCCTGGCGCTCATGCCATGCCAGGTCGCCATCCAGTAGCGCGCAACGGACCGGACCGATTGCATGGCACCTCGACCCAGCCGGTCATCGGCACCTGGAACCAGCGGCGGCTGATACGCATTTTCAGAACCCGGCACTACGCAGCATGAAAGCACTTCTCATCCTGCCCCCGGCTGATTTCGCCCAGCGCCGGGCATACACCGCCATGCCACCGTTGGGGCTGGCGTATCTCGCCGCCTCGCTCCGCAAGGATGGTATCGGGGTCCGGGCTGAAGATCTCTGGTTCCGGCAACCAACTGATTTGGCCGCCCTGCTCGCTGAGTATCGCCCCGATCTCCTGGGCATCCAGGTCTCCAGTCATCAGTGCCTGACCTCCCGTGACTGCGCCGCAATGGCAAAACGAATCCTGCCCGAATGCCGGGTCGTGTTCGGCGGCTGTCACGCCACGGCGTTACCGGAGCTGATCCTGTCCCGCTGGCCTGAAGTCGATGCCGTGGTCGTGGGCGAAGGTGAAGAAACCCTGACGGAACTGTGCGGAATCCTGGAAAGGGGCGGCGATCCGGCGACAGTGGCAGGCTTGGCGTTGCGCGATGCATCGGGTGAAGCGTTGCGTACTCCGCCGCGGCCATTCATCGAGGATCTGGACAGGTTGCCCAGGCCGGACCGCGGGTGGTTTCCCCTGGACAGGTATCCGAAGCACCGCCGATACGGATTGTACGCACCGAGACTGGGCGTGACCAGCAGCCGGGGATGCCATGGCAGGTGCTCCTTCTGTGCCAGCGGACGCTTGTGGGGCAACCGTTGGCGAACAAGGTCAGACGGTGATGTCCTCGGAGAACTCGCGGAACTTGCTGAGCAGTACCCTGGCGAACCCATCCGGTTCACAGAAGACAACTTCTGTTTCGATCCCACCCGCGTTATGGAAATCTGCGAAGGGATACTCCGCCGCGGCCTCACTATCCGCTGGTGGGCCAACAGCCGGGTGGATCTGCCGGCCGAAAAACCGGAGGAGATGTTCTCCATCATGGCCCAGGCCGGCTGCCAACGCCTGTCCTTCGGAATCGAGAGCGCCGCGCCGGAAGTGCTGGAAGCCATGCACAAGCAATCCTCGCCGGAAATGATCGAACTCACCCTGCGGCGGGCGGACGAAGCCGGCCTGCACTGCCACGCGTTCCTTATCCTGGGTTGCGTCAACGAAAACAAGGAAACCATCCGGCATACGCTGCGCGTCATGCGGCGGTGCGCAGTGCCGTCCGTCAACACGACGGTCGCCACCATCTATCCCGGCACGGAACTTGCCGACTTCGCCGCGTACCATCCCGGCTCCCTGCAGAACAATGGGACCTATAACGACGAATATTGGCTCGAGAGCCAGACGCCGCCTAATTTCGTCGGCTTCATCAGAGAATGGGAACTGGACTTCTACATGGAGGTGCTGCGGGAACTGGAATTGACGGGACTGGCCCGGTTCGCCGGACGACGACTCCGGCGCCATGACACGACGCCGGCGCGACAGGCGGCTCCTGTGCTCCTCCATGGTGCCGGCTTGATCACGGCGGGTGGGGTGCTCATTTACGGCGCGGTCGCGGCTCCGGTGGTGACGGCAGGCTTCCTCACACTGCTGGGACTGACTACGATCGTCGTGGCCGGCTATATCAGCCGCCGTAACCATGGCCACCTGTCGGACAGCCCGTGCTTCGTTCCCAGGCTCGGGTGGATCAGGCTCCACACCTGGACCAGGCGGGGTATGAACCGGCTGGCGGCGATGTCCGCCTGGCTCGGCGGCTTGCTCACGTCCCGATAAGGACGGATGGCATTCGGAGAAGGATCGCCGATCGGATTCCGTTGCGCTGTGAATGGAATGCAGCGTTCGCCGTGGGTGGATCCGGGTGCCGGCGCGACTGGTATCCCGGGACTCACTCCTCCACGTGCCTGGTCAGAAATCGATCGAGCTGATTGGCGAACGCCTGCTTTTCCTTCTGGCCGAAAACGCTTGGACCGCCGGTCTGGATGCCGTCCCCGCGCAGTTCATCCAGAAAGTTACGGACACTCAGCCGTTCCCCCACATTATCTTCGGTAAAAAGGATACCACGGGGACTGAGGGCGAAAGCGTCCTTCCCGACAATGGCCGCGGCCAGCGGGACATCGGCGGTGATCACCAGGTCGCCGGGCTGCACGCGCCTGGTGATCTCGTTGTCGGCCACATCCAGGCCGCCGCCCACCTGCAGGAAGGCGATGAAGGGCGAGGATGGCAAATACAACGGTTTGTTCGCGACGAACAGCGCCTGCACCCGCACCCGCTCGGCGGCCCGAAAGATGATCTCTTTTATGGCTTTGGGCAGGGCATCCGCATCCACCCAGATCTGCATTCAGCACCTCCCGTTACTGACGGCTGTTAGCTTGTAGCATACGAATACTCCATGTGGAAGCGGAAACATGAAGGAGGCATTTTCCCTTCACACCACGGTTGTAAAAGAGTTTTATCCCCCTAAAACAAATGTGGGTATTATTGTATTAAAATACCATGTATATTATTACTTTTCACAATCAATGCTTTACAATAGCATAAATATTATGTAATTGGTTTGATAGCATAAGATGATGTTTCATTAACATATATAGGAGGAACACCGCATAAGCACGAGGTGGGTTCGTGTAGACCTTTGGCTTCTCGCGCTGTCATGGGTGACGGTATGGATGATTTTCCCCTGCGGACCGGCGACCGCCGCAATCTGGACAGCGGTTGGCTCACCGGGCTTTTCGCCGGCGCGGCGGCCGATCAACCCCAGAGACGACCGGCCATGAATAACAGCGCGGCCACTGCGCCGAACCGCACAAACCGGCTCATCACCAACTCCCGCCGGCGAACCGCCTGCACGAACCTGGCGCCATACACGAAAAAGACCGGCAACAAAGGTATCCGATACCGGGAAACCGCGTAGAGGAAGAAGAACAGTGCGAGGTTGTAAAGCAGGAACAACGGCAGCGGCTCACCCCGCCTTCCCGCCGGCGCCAGCAGCACTCCGGCGAAACCCAGCAGCACCACGAGCGACACGCCCGCCTGGGAAACGAACCCGAGCGCTCTCCCGGCGGTCGGATACTCCACCAGGTAATCACCCCACCGCCCTCCGGGCAGTGACCAGGTCAGCAGGCTCTCCCTGGTGAACAGGCCTCTGTACGCATTGGCCGCCTGTGCCACCAGCACACGCCCGCAGCCATACTCCCCGCACAGCAGCCGGATCTTTTCCCAGGCGAGTTCGGATTGCCGGCGGGGAGCTTTCGAACTGTGGAGGTACATCATCATCAGTGAGACATAGTCCTGTCCCCACGGCTTGTCCCGCCCCGCCTCGAACAGTCCGAAGTACAGGTTGGCAACCAGCGCCGCGCCGGTCTGACCGCCCTCACCGTACCGGGCCGCCGCCCACCCCATCACACCCTGCATGGTCGCCGCCGGCGCCAGCAGTAGCAACAACGCCGCCACGAGCTTCACCCATCCTTCGCGCCGGAACCGGCGTAGTACGGAAATGCAAAGCAACGGCGCGAACCCCAGCAGCAGGCTGCGCAGGCCGGTCGCCAGGGCCAGACCCATGCCGGCCGCGACCATGCATCTGAACAGCCGGCGGCTGGTCCGCAGGCGGACGACCGCCAGGAACAACAGCAGCTCGCAGCACAGATGCGGTACCTCCGGCCATAACCGGTGACCGTAAAACAGCAGCGGCGGGTACCAGGCCGCCGCGCCGGCCGCCGCCGACGCGAACCTGGAATCACCCAGCACCGCCAGGGCAAGCTTGTACAACAGGACAACACCCATTCCCAGAATCACCATCTGCACCAGTGACACCATCAGCAGCCGGCGCCCCAGCAGCTTGAAGACCAGCGCGACACCCCATGCATACAGCGGCGGATGCCAGCGTGACACCATCGGCCTGCCTTCCTGCAGCATGGCCGCGTGGTACATGTATTCCGTCTCGTCACCCCGCAACGGATG
>JAFGDC010000361.1 GCA_016932295.1 candidate division CSSED10-310 bacterium | reverse complement strand
CGTGGGGTCGATATCGAGGGCGGCCCGGTAGAATTTCTGGGCTTCCAGCCAGTTGTCCTGAATTTCAAGCAACGCTCCGTAAAGATTGTACGCCTCCGGCTGGGACGGGTCGGCGGCGATGGCCTTCCGGGCTGTCTCCCGGGCGGTGGTGAATGCCCGATCCGAGATGTGCCGCTTGGTAATCTCGATGAGTGAATAATAATCTGTGGCGGCCGCCTCATCCAGCGTATCCCGCTGCAGCACATGGACCGCCAGTTCTCGAATCTCGTCGGGACTGAATGGTTTCCGTATGAAATCAACCGCACCGAGTTTCATCGCATCCACCGCGGATTCAATCGTGCCGTGGGCGGTGATGATGACCACCCGGATGTTCGGCCAAGCGTCTCTGATCCGCCGCAGAACCTCCATCCCGTCTATCCCTGGCATCTTCAAATCCAAAAACACCAGGCTGAACGTAGAGTCGTGAAGCTTGTCCAGCGCTTCCTCGCCATTTACCGCCGTTCTGACTGGAATCTCCAGCGGTTCCAATGCTTGCGCCATGGTCAGACGAATATTTTTTTCATCATCGACAACCAGTATTGATTTTGTTTCCATCCGATCCTCCTATTCGGCTTCCGGCAGAGTGAAGGTGAAGGTGCTTCCCCGGCCGACTGATGATTCCACCCAGATCCTGCCACCGTGGGCGCGAACGATCTCCTTGCAGATGGCCAGTCCCAGCCCCGTGCCGCCGGTCTTCTGATTCTTGAGCTGAACGAATTTCTTGAAAATCCTGGACTGGTATTCGAAAGGAATCCCCGGACCATCGTCCCGCACGGATAGCTGTACATGGGAACCACGTCTTTCAGCGAGAAGATCGATGTGACCCCCCTTATCCACATACCGCAGGGCATTGGAAACAAGGTTGGTCAACACCCACGTAATCTTGTTAGCATCGGCGCGAACCATCGGCACCTCACCGGTGATATCCACGGTCAGCAAAACCTCCTTAATGTCCAGTTGGCTTCTGAAAATCCCTTCGGCATGGTCGAACAAGGTCATCACCGGCACACTCTCGAATTCCATCTCGATCTTGACCGCTTCGATTTTTGAAAGGTCAAGCAGATCATTGACGAGCGCTTTCATGCGGTGAACTTCCTCATGGGCTGCCTGCAAGAGTTCCCGGTCCTTTTCGGCAAGATCTCCGCCGATATGTTCCAGGAGGAGATCGATGCTCATGCCGAGGCTGGTCAGGGGAGTGCGAAGTTCATGAGACGCCCCCATGATGAACTCACTCTTGAGCCGCTCCACCTCCTGAAGCCGCGTTACATCCCGGAGCAAGAGCACAATGCCGGAGATGTTCCGATCGCGGCCTCGAATCGCTGTAGCCGAGAACAGGAAATGTCTGGATCCATTCTTATCCGGCAGCACGATGATGCGTTGTTCATCCGGAACATCTGGCTGCACTCCCGTCGAAAGCGTCTTGCGGATAAACTCTCCGGCCTGGCGATCCGGCAATATGTCACCCAACTGCATGATCGTACTTTCAGTGAATTCGAGACCCAGCAGCCGGCGGGCGGCAGGATTGATCCCAGTCACTTTGAGCTTGGTGTCGAACACCACCAGACTGTCCTCGATACTGGATAGAATTGCCTCACCCTTGTTCTTCTCCGAGATGATCTGCTCGATGTTCATCTCATTGTACCTGCTGAGTTGCCGGACCATCTTATTGAACTCGCCGGCCAGACGCCCCAGTTCGTCGCCGGTCTCCACGGTCACCTGAACCGCGTAATCTCCGGCGGAAATTTTCCGTGATGCCGCCATGAACCGGCGGATCGGCCTGACTATCCGCTCAGCCAAAAACAGACTGAACAGCAATGCCACGATCAGGGCGGAAGCCGCCACCACGGCCGTTGACCAGATTGCTCGACGGGCCACGCCGCCGGCATTGACACTGGCGGCATACATCGTCTCCTCGTTGAGGTTGCGCAAACTGATGCATGCTTTTCGCACCCTGGAGAAGAGCGGAAAAATCGATTGAAGACGATCGATGGAAGCCCGGACCGCGCCATCGCCCGACCGACCGTCGGTAAATGAAGAAAATTGTTTTCGATAGGCCGCGTAATCAGTTTCGATGGATTGTACGAGTTCCGCTTCCCCCTGAATCGTGATGTTGTCCTTCGCTCGAGCCAGCCATTCGTGAAAAACTGCTTCGTTCTCCCGAAACAGAGTGATCCCCTGTTCCGTCTCACCCAGGAACACGAGCAGCATCCCGCTGTCCTGACGCTCCAGAGCATCAACCATGTTCTCGGCGGCAAGTATGCTTCGATAGTTTTCACTCAGAATGGCGTCGGTCGCCTTGCCAAGCGACACCAGATTCGTAACGGCCCAGGCTACCACAAGGCCCATGAGGGCGAATGAAACGCCATAGCCTGTAAGGATCTTCCTCTTTAACGTCATTGGCCCACGTCCTCCGTTCAACCACTGCCGGTTCGATAACAAGCAAACGGTATGCCACATTTCATGGGCAGTATTTTCAGTAAGTTACGACCGAATGCGAGTGGTTTTCTCTTGAAACTTGAAAAGCGCAGATTGGAATGAGTTTGCATATCGCAAGGGAGGTGAACAACAGGAGTCAAATGCCATATGCCTTCCGCCTGCGCCAGAGGGTCGCCTGGTCGATACCCAGAACGTCCGCCGCGTCCTGAAGCGAGGCGGTGGATGCCAACACTCTTCGTATATGCAGCTCTTCGATGGTGGACAGGGGAATCCTGTCACCGATGGCAGGCGTGCCGGCGGCGGGGACCATATTATCGGGCAGATCCGGTAAATCGATCCACTCGCCGGTGCCCAGAATCACGGCACGCTCGACAGTGTTCCGGAGTTCCCTGACATTACCCGGCCAGGCATGGCTCATCATGGTTTCCTTGGCTTTTTCGGTAAATCCCAGGAACCTCTTGTGATTTACTTGGCAGAAGTGAGCGAGGAAATCCCTGGCCATGGGCATGATGTCATCCGGTCGATCCCGCAGGGATGGAATAGTCAGGGAGATTACATTCAACCGGTAAAACAGGTCTTCGCGGAAGCACCCCGCAGCCACTCGCTCTGTCAGGTCGGTATTGGTTGCAGCGATGATGCGCACATCCGCCTTCCGCACCCTGGATTCCCCCAGGCGCTCATATTCCTTGTCCTGGATAAACCGAAGTAATTTCGCCTGCATCGGAGGGGCCATGTCCCCGATCTCATCCAGGAAAAGGGTGCCCCCCTCACAGGCGGCGATGCGCCCGGGATTGTCTCGCAGCGCACCGGTGAACGCCCCTTTCGCGTGCCCGAACAACTCACTCTCGAGAAGATCGGATGGAATCGAAGGGCAGGCCACCACCCCAAATGGCTTCGCCGCCCTCGGACTCAAGTGGTGGATCGCCCTGGCCAGCAGGGATTTTCCCGTTCCGCTATCACCGCGAAGCAGGACAATCGCCTCTGACGCCGCGGCCTTCCTGGCGGTTTCGATGACCCGCTGCATCCCGGCATTCATAGTCTGAAGCCTGACTTCCGAACCAAGCCGCTGTACATCTTCCCTGAGCGTGGCGAGTTCGGTCTCCAGTTCCCTGATTCTGCCGATTCTTCTGGTCATAAGCCTGATCTGATCCGGGGTGAACGGCTTGGCGATATAATCCGTGGCTCCCCGCTTGATGGCCTCCACGGCACTCTCAATCGAAGCATAGGCCGTGATGACCACAACTTTTGTCCAGGGAGAATCAGAAAGCAGAACAGGAATCAGATCCATACCGTTTTCATCTCCCAGCCTGAGATCCACGAGAGCCATATCGAAGGGGCACCGCCGCGCTTCCTCAATGGCATCCACCGGATTGCTCACCGCGACCACCTTGTGTCCTTCGGCCGTCAGGCAATAAGAGAGTGTCTTTCTGATATTGATTTCATCGTCGACGATGAGGATATTCATGGGATTCCCTCTGGTTTCACCGCTCGTCGTCATCGGCCTTCACCTTTCGGTATCATTGCGTGGTCAGTCCACTTTTCCCGTCTGAACGATGGCACGAATTCCCTGCGGTGGCAATGCCTGGACTTGTTTTCCATAATGACCGGGCACCGCCACCGCTCACTTTCCACGGTGCACCCGGCAGGGAGTCACCCCTTGAATGGTCTCAGGGCAGACGACCCCGGAACACGTTTCACTGTATCCATCTCCCGTCTCCTTGAAAAGCTGCCAATCAGGCATTGAATCTGCTATCCACATTACGTTCATCGCGCCACATGATAAGGATATGATCGCGAGAACGCTTCATAAGGTAGTGATTGAACGGGCCAGGCACTACCCTGTGATGTGTCTCACCGGACCGCGTCAATCCGGGAAAACGACGCTGTCGAAGGCGGCCGTTCCGGACTTCAGGCATATCTCACTGGAGGATCCCCAGAATCGCACCGAAGCCATCGAAGATCACAGGGAGTTCCTCGAACGACGGGATGGGTGTTCCGGAGCAATCCTCGACAAGGTGCAGCGAGCGCTTGACCTGTGTTCCTATCTGCAGGGTTATGTTGACGACGAATGCCGGCGTCCCCGCTGACACCATGTTGCCCACCTTGATGTGGCGGCGGTCACAACTCCGGTTTGGGGAGAGGCGGATCAAAGTTCGCCATGATCGCCGCCGGATGTTCCTTCACAAACCGTCGCCGACTCTCCCGCAGGGTTTCTGCATCGATCACGAACCAGCCCTGATCGGGACGATGAATGAGGAACCTTGCTCCCAGTTGGAAATTCCAAAGCCCCAGCACCAGAACATCACCAAGCACCGCCATGTCATCCACCAGGAGATCCTCGGGTAACACGACTCCGCTCAGGTCCACGGGGCACCAGGACACCAGATCTGAAGAAGCGAAGAGATCGAATTTGCCGGTACGGCCGGGACGGACCGCGACATACAGCTCTGAGCCAAACTCGGCCAGGCATTTGACCGACGCCCAATAGGACGGTGTGGAGAGTTTCCGCCAGCTCACACCGTCGGTGCTGACCGCTATAGGCGAAGCGCCGGACGGCGAGGTCTCGAGTTTTTTTACCGCCGCAAAAAGCCGGTCGCGGATGACGATCATGTCGTTTTTTTACCGATGCCGCATCTATCGAATCCGGTGGGCTCCCAGTGAACCCCGTCCTCGGTTCGCAGGATTCCGGCGGCATTCTCATGCTCGAGGCCCGCGTACAAATAACCCTGGAATTCGATCAGACAATACACCGATATAGCCCGGACATCTTCGCAGCCAACAGTCATGACCCGCTCGAACCGTTCTCCGTCGTTGGAACGATACAATTCGGCGCCGGCGGACGGGTTGTTGGTGCCGATGTACAGCACATCCCTGAAGACGGCCATACTCGCGATATCGAGATTGGCGGTATTGGCGAAACCGTCGCCGGTGAGGAGTTTCCATTCACCGTCTAACTGGAGTGCACGCAACCACGCCCCCGCGGAATAGTTTCTATAGCCGGCGTACAGTTTATTCCTGAAGACTTGCAGGGAGAGCACCTCCTTGTCATCCACATCGGTGCCGCTATAGATCGAGACCGCATCCCACCACTGACCGTCGGTTGTCGTGTACACGGAGGCACCCGCCACATCATTCCATGACCCTGCGTACAGACGATCGCCGTCAACGGTCATGCTGAGGATACCCAGTTCATATTCCGGGTGATCCTTCATAATGAACGCCGCTTCCCCGGAGGCCGGACAGGGCATGATTCTCAGCAAGGCCGACAGCACTATCACAAACACATGTCTTAATCCGGAGCGCAAGTACACGCGACACATCCTTGTCTGCCGGCGGGGTGGAACCGTTCGCCGTCTCTTTGCGCAGGCCAGCCACGCCAGTCGACAGCCATGCGGGAGACAAGGCAAGCCGGGCATCCTCGCCGCTTTGGTTTCAATATACGCCTGAGGTGGATCAGTAGTGAGGAGAGGTTGCCTGACAAAAAGCGCCTTCGTGTGTCGTCAGTGGTGGCGTTATCAGCGCCACTGGTATAGCGGTACCAGATTCCGGGTACGACCCCGCGTGGCGCCAGCAAAGGGAGCGCGTGGCGCCAGCCGCGCCCTGGTTTGCGCGGCGGGACCCGCCGCCACACCTCGTGGGTTCCCGCGTGGATCT
>JAFGDC010000360.1 GCA_016932295.1 candidate division CSSED10-310 bacterium | reverse complement strand
TGACCTCCTTCAGCTTCATCACCGCGGGGTGTGGCAAGTGCCACCCGGGCGGCGGCTCCGCCGAGTACGACCGCGAAGGCAAGCGCTACGACCGCTGGATGTCCGACCCCGCAAGTGGGTTTACGCCGGGGGAAGACAACAATTTCGATGGCGATTACTACCAGGCGAAATGGTCTCAGTCGGGCGTTCTGGAAGCGGATTGCCTGTTGTGCCACCTGCCTGAATACGATTTCAAGGCATGCAAGAAACAGCTTGATGCCATGAACTTCCGTTGGGCGCCTTCCTCGGGCGCAGGTCTGGCCAAGGTAACAGGTTCCTTGGCGAAGAACACGTCCGTCACACTCGCCTATGACGTTTCCCGTTTCAACGAAGATGGAACATTGTCACCGCATATTGTCTCCGAGCCGAGAAGTGAAACGTGCCTTGCCTGTCACGCGAAACCCGGCTGGAAGAAACGCGGGGCGAATTTCCGTTCGCGCACGGACGTGCATCTGCGCGCGGGAATGCGATGCGTGGACTGTCATGCAGCCGGCAGCCATGCCGTCGACGAGCGTATTCGCGGAAAGGAAGTCCATCAACTCGGCAAGGGAGACGATCCCGGCGGACACGTCCGCGACGACTTGGACAATACCATGCGTGACTGCGCGGATTGCCACAGCACAGGTTATCTTGGCGCGCCGGTAGCCAAGCATCGCGGACTACCGCCCCTTCACCTCGACAAAATAGCCTGCCAGACCTGCCACATCCCTGAACGCACGGTCAAGGCCGCCCATACGGTGGCCAGTGATGTGTTTAATCCCGGCGCCCGGATACCGGATCCAGGAAAGCATCTTTAGACGTTCTACGGTCCTGACATGGCTTATTGGAACCACTACGGCGACCTGGAGATGATGGGCGATGACGACAAACCCACATCTGCCTATCGCCCGGTTCTCGTGCGCTACGACGGTAAAATCTATCCCGTAAATCGCATTCACAATACATGGCCCGCCATCGAAACGGAAGGCAAGGAAGGGCTTCAGCAACCCAAGATGGGCGCCGTCTATAAGATGTGGACGGCGCACCGGCAAGACCCCTCGGCATATCCATCGCTTTCGCGCATTGCGGATGACAACGGCGACGGAGTGATCGAGGTCAACCGGCCAGATGAGATCGACGCCGTGATTGAAGCGATAGCTGAGATGCTTCAGAAAACCGGCTACCCCATGCAAGACAAGCGCGTCGTATGGGTGATGAACGACCCGGTTTACCGCTCGGGAAATAACTATCGCACAATCCCCATGAACACGTGGGAGGCGTCTCCCTACGCGAATGTCCATAAATACAGCCATGATGGTCTTCCGGCCAGACGGGGGAGAGCCGAGGGGAGGATCATGCGGCAGGAATGTCGCGTCGATGCGATCCTTGAATATTCCACGATGTATGTTAGACTAAGGTAGTCAGAATTATCAATCGGTCGATGATGACCGCAGGGTTGAACAGGTTACGACACCCAATCCGGCCGGTCGCCGGCGGTGGTATCTTTAAACCGCGACGGGCCGGGTGGGTTTGCCCGAAGGTGGCGATGGGCAAGAGGGAGGTGGTCTATGCCTCATGTTGGTATCCACCTGATCACGCTGGGCAAGAGCGTGGAGTTGTTGAAATGTGATCCGGGCTGCGCCGGATTCTTCGAAACCGAGGAGTGTCTGAAGCTGGCAAGATGGGGGGCCATTGGTCCGGACGTGTTCTTCTGGGCGTGCTACGAGGTGGGAGGGAACAGCGCCCTGGTCAGGGATGCCATCCTCATGGGATATCGCATCCTGGAGCCGCTCCTTACCTTCCACTCGCTCCTCTCGCCACTACGTTGTGGTGCCGCCGGCATCCGTGACTATGTGGCGAACGGTCTGTGCCGCCAGTTACAGAAGCAGTTGGAATTAACCCGATTGTTGATAGAGGATCTGGATACAGGAGAGGGTGCACGGGATGAACGGACCGTGCCCAGTTTCAAGCCACCCGCGGTCTATGCAGTCGACTCGGATGCACCCTGCTGGACCGACCTGCTGCGCTGCGGCACATCGGGAATCTTCGCTGAAAATCTCCTGTGCGCGGCCCGGCAGTCCGAACCCCACCACATCAAAGTCAAGCTCACCGCCCATGCGCTCGGGTATCTCACCCATCTCGCCGCCATCATGCTCGGCCATCCGTACATGCATCGGTACGGCACTGCACCTCAACCCAGCAGCCTCTGCACCAGATATCTCGGGGAACTCTGTATCGATTGCATGGCATGGACCGGTTGCGAGACTCCCGACATCGCCCAGGCGCACCTGCATGAACGAATGGCGCTCGACGATGACACCATCAACCACCTGGCATTACTGTACCGCAATGCCCTGCTCGCCACTTACGGCCACAATCTCAGATGCCGGCATCTCGAAACGTCCATGCTGCGGAACATCTTCGAACTCATCAGTGATTACTTCCTGTACGCCACCACCCAGACCATGCTGCCGGCGCCCACTCCCTGTGATCATGTTCCCTGCCGGATCATCGATGAACTGCTCGCTTCCCCTCCCATCATCCCCTCCCGGGCGGACCGAATAAACTGGGTGGAACTGATGCAGGGTATCCTTATCCACATCGTCTGGAGCCTGAAAACCCTCGACAAGCTGAGTACGGTTCCTCTCAGCCTGCTGGCCGAATCCACCGAGTTGCCTTACCGCTGGTGGCTTTATCTCATGGACTTGTTGACCCATGATCTCTACCGCAGCACGAGACTGCTGCTCGTGCTGCAGGGACACATCATCCCCTTCAGTGAAGAGGTCAACCCTCTGGGATTGTTCTCTTACGAATCCGCGGGATCGGACATGACGGTTCGGATGCGCGAGAACGAACAACACGAAAACAAGATGAATAGACACTGCACGAACACCCAGCCATCAGACGAGGTGAAGACCGCCGACCTCTCTACCGAGAACTACCTGGACCTGCTCGAGGCGGATGTGCAATCGGCTCCGTCGCCGGCTTCACCGGGCGGGCACATTCCATGGCAGACGGTTCTGCGCGCCAATCGCCATCCGCTGGGACACGGCCCGGACCTGGGCGCCATCCTCATCGCCAAGGCGATGCAGGACAAAGGGATAGTCAGCAGCAGCAATTTAGATCTCAGGGCTCTGGACGGCCTCACACTGGGCACCATGGACTTCACTCCCGACAACGCCAGGATGTGCGCCTGGCAGAACTGGACAGCCGCATTTCAGTGGGATCGACCACCCCATCAGAGGATACAATGCGGGAGGAAACCATGAAACGCCGGCCCGTCTTTTCCTGTTACGGAGTATACCTGCAGATGGCAGGTCGCGAGCTGACACCCTGGTCCAGCACAGCACTGATCCTGGTGAACGATGTCGGGGAGGCGTTTTCACTGGAAAGACCGGTGCCAATCAAGGATACCTACTGGGTCCGGGCGGTGGTGAATAACCAGGGCCGGCAGCATGCCACCAATGTCAAGGTCTGCTTCTTCTCGTGGGTGTCGGGTGATTCTCCCTCCAGCCGTTATGAAGAAATCGGCGAACCGGTGTACGTCTCCGTACCGGCGCGAGCCTCCGCAGTAGCCCAGACAATAACTCTCTGGCGGCCCAAGATGAAAGCGGACAACTACATACTGGCCTACTGCACCCACTACCTGGACAGCATCAACGAGCACCAGCGGTTCATCCCGGTAGATCGCCACGTGGCGCAACGGAAGGTATCCTTCACCTATCATTCGGAACGGCTGGGCATCTAAAGGCATCTTACGACCTCCCGCGGATGTCCCGGACATGGTGCCTTCGTCTGGAATCGCCCAAGGAGATTCCGGTGATGGGCCGGCGCCTCCCATGACCGAGTGTCCTTGACCAAGGCGGGACGGAAAGCCATTATCCCGGGTGTGTGATTGAAGCGATTCCATGATACATCCGAGCCGCTGAAACGAGTGCCGGACACTGCGTAACCTGGCCGGCTCCACAATGATTGCAGAACCCTCGCCAGGTGGTATAGTACGGATCTTGTTTGATCCAACCCGGCGCAACCCGGCCGCCACCGGCCCGGCGCACCGGGCCGCGTTCATCAACCTCACAGGAAGGATGCGAGATGATCGACGGGCGTGAAAAAGATTTTATAAAGACCGACGAGGAAAAGCGGAAGCTCATCAACGCTGCCGGCGGTGAAAAGGAACACAAGGGAGCCGACATCGTGGTGGTCTTCGACCATACCTGGGGGCATGTGGACGTCAGCGGCCTCGGCAACCTGTACACCAATCGCATGGTCAAGATCCTCACGGAAAAAGGGGCGGCCCAGCAGAGCGTGTTGCGCTTCGATTATGATCCGCGGTCCTATCTCAACAATGTACTGCGGTTGCGAATCCACCGCCTGGCTGGCGGCGTCGAGGAACTGGATCCGGGCGACTGCCGCGATGTCATGCAGCCGGAAGCAATGCTCTACTGGCGCGTGAAAATGAAACTCTACAGCCTGCGCAACCTCCAGGTGGGCGACGCGGTTGAATATGAAGTTTTCAAGAAGGGTTTCAATGTCGCCTATTTGAAGTCCGCCGGTGACCGGTTCGACCCGGACTCCTGGGTTGATCCTGAAACAGGCATCAAGCCGCCCATGTACGGTGCCTTCTATGACATCGTGTATTTCCGCGAGAAAGTCCCGATCAAGGAGAAGCGCTATACCGTGCTCTCCCCCAAGCGCATGCCCCTGTCCTTCGAATTCTACCGGGGCGACTGCCGCAGCTGTTGCCTGGTGGACGATGAGTATTATACGTACTCATTTGAAAAGAAGGACATCGAAGGTTATACACCCGAAATGCGCATGCCGGGCATCCAGACATCCATGCCCAAGCTGTTGCTGTCATCCATCCACGACTGGCGGGAAAAGTCGCGCTGGTTCTACCGGATGAACGAGACCCAGTTCGAATGGAACGAAGACATCAAAAAAGTGGTGAACGAGGTGACCGCAGGTTGCGCGACGGACGACGAGAAGGCCGCGGCGCTGTTGCACTGGGTCGCCCAGGAGATACGCTACATTGGTTTCAGCGTTGCCCAGGGAGAGGGCTACACCATTCATCCCGGCATCATGACATTCAGGGAGCGCGGCGGCGTGTGCAAGGAATACGGCGGCATGCTCGTCACCATGCTGCGGGCCGCCGGGCTGGAAGCCTATGCCGCGCAAACCCAGGCGCTGGCGCCCGTCAACCGCATCCCCGCCGATCAGTTCGATCACTGCGTCACCGCCTGGCTAAAACCGGATGGATCGTTCACCATGCTGGATCCCACCTGGGCGCCCTTCTCCATGCAGATCTGGGATGCCGCGGAATCCACCCAGAACTTCCTTATCGGCTCCCCCGAGGGAGAAAACCTCGGCGTGAGCACCACCTTCACTCCGGAAGACAGCCGGCTGAACCTGGAAGCCACCAGCACCATCTCCCCGGAAGGCATGCTCACCGGTTCCGTGAGTTACTGGGGCAGGGGCCGCTCCGATTCCACCCAACGATTCATGCATTCATGGCAGCCGGCGGCCGCGCATGACCGGCTCTTTCAAAAAATGATGAGTGAGCTGGATCCGGCGGTGGAGATCACCGGCCGATGCTTCACCGACATCATGAATCTGAAGGAGAGCTTCCGCTCCACGCTGGAGTATCGAGTGCCGAAGTACGCGCTCGTGAACCAGGATACCATGTACCTGCGGCTGCCCCTCATGCGCCTCCTTCTCGCCCCTAATCTCGTCCGCTATCTCACCGCCGCGGACACCCCCGAGCGGAAATTCGACATGATGGTGATATTCCTCCAGCTCGCCGAGGCCAGTGAAACCATCACGGTGCCGGCCGGCTGGCGGCTGGCGTCCCGGCCGGTGGCCATGGACCTCAAGAACGATTCAGTGGAACTGGCCGTCAACCTGAAACAGGAGGTGGACGAGCTGCGGTTCAGCTTGCGGTTTATGACCAAGGAGCGCTACGTCACGCCCGATACATACAAAGCCTTCAGGGAGATCACCGGGCATGGCAAAAATTTAGCCGAACGCTGGCTGGTACTACGCAAGGAACAGGGAGGGAAGTGCTGATGGAACGGCAGATGAGAGGTTTGAACATCCTGGCGGAACTGGCGGCCCGGCCCGACATGACGCAATTCCCTGGTTGCGATGCGGTTATCATCCTGGATGAGCGGCACTACACCTTGTATGCGGATGGTCGGATCTGCTTCCGTCACTACCAGTTGAAGCGCGTCCTCAGGGATTTCGACCGGGACAAGAAAAGCGAAGTGCCGGTGCTGTTTCATGCGGAACAGCAGGCAGTCACCGTGCACTCCGCCAAGACTGTCATGTGTGACGGCACCATCATGGAGTCCCCGGAATACGCCATCAACCAGATCACCCCTGCGTATTTGAGCGCTGCGCCTCACTACACCACGTTCCAGCACAAGATCATCTCGCTGGTGGGAGTGGAGCGGGGAGGCTATACGGAACTGGACTACGAGGTGACCGATACCAAGCCATGGCAGGCTGGATTGCACGGTGTGTTGCAGTTGGCCGAGCATGCCCCGATCATGCGGCGGATAGTCACCTTCGACACTCCCGAGGATGTCGTCCTGTCATTCGGCCTCCAGTATATCGACGGCGCCGCCGCCGGCAACGCCGTGGTGGTGGATAACGGCCGACGGAAAAGCATGTTCGAATTCAAGGATCTCCCGCTCTGGAACACCGAGGACAGTCATCCGCTCATCATGGCCGGCTGCCCGCGGCTGGTATACGGCGTGGCCCGGACCTGGGAAGAAGTGGGTGCCCAGTTGGCTCACAAGGTCTCGGACGCCACGAAAAGCGATGACGATATCCAGGCGCTGGTGAAAAAGCTTCTGGAAGGCATCGAGTGCCCGGTGCAAAGCGCGTTGAAACTGCACAAGCACGTGCAGGAAGGCATCACCGCCATCGCCTTCCATCCCAGGCATGTGCATTATTCCGCCAGGCCGGCCGGCGATGTCCTGCGCAGCCGCTACGGCACAGATTTCGAGAAAGCCGTGCTGCTCCATGCCATGCTCCAGGCCGCGGGCCGCGAATCGGTAGTGGCGCTGGCCTGCCCCGATCCGCTGTTCACCGACAGAGTCCTCCACCTGGGGATCTACGACAGCGCATGGGTGCGCACCATGGGGATGTTCATGCGGGTCGACAAATCCTTGCACGAGGCCAGGAACGAACATCTCGAGGGACACACGCTGCTGCTGGGCGTGACGGAGGGACAACCGCGGCTCAAAGTGGGACCAGCCAGGAAAACCGCCGGCAACCGGCTGGACATCAAGTTGAACCTCACCATGAAGGAAGATCGGTCCCTGGAAGGCTCCGCCGATGTCATTTTCTCGGGACTCTACAATCCCTACTTCAATCTGCACGGCAAGGATTCAGACAAGGTCATAGGCTGGGTCAAGGGATTCGTCGGCAGCGTATGGGACAATGCCGAAATCGACACACACCATTTCGCCCACCTGGCAACGACTCATTCAGTCCTGGCCGCCGCTCTCAAGGTCAAACCGGTGGAGGCCAACGACGACGGGTTTTACTTCCTTGCCTTCCCGGGTGCCATGGCCACCGGCGGTTTCGACATAGGCGTGGACGTGACCGAACGGCGCTCGGTGTACGCGCTGCCGGGAAAAGGATTGCAGACGGTGAAGATAGAACTGGCCCTGGCCAAGGACCTTGAACCCGTGTTCTCGCCTGCCCCCCAGGAATACAAGACCAAGGACATCACGCTGAAACAGGATTTTTCGATAAAGGGAGACGAAGGGGCCGCGAAAACCGTGGAGTATTCTCAAAAACTGGATATTCACGCCAATTACGTACCGCCGGAGCGTTTCGACGCCGTCCGCTCACTGGCGGTGGCCGACAAGCGCGGGCACAACCGCACGTTGGTGCTGCGGAAAAAATGATCGCTTTCTAAACTAATCAGGGCCGGCGCCGGGACCGGTGATTTACCGTTTGCTGCTTGCGAAGGCCGCGTGGGTGATCAGGATATCCGTTGCACCGTCCAGGTACCCTGGAGCGTGAAGCCATGGCATTCAGTCAGTAACCAGGTGCCGCTGAAACTCTCGTAATCGTCGTTTGACACGCCGTCCGCCCGACCGGTGATGGCGCAGGAACTTTGATCGTAGTACCCGGTCACCTCCAGGCTCAATGCTCCCTCGTTCACCTCGCCCGTGATGGTCAGGTGCCACCAGTCGCCGTTCTCATCCTTGCCTGTCCAGGTGCCGTTCACCGTGCCCAGGCCGTTGATGGTGAAGACGAGTTCGCCGCAGATGGGCAGGACGTCCCAGCAATACTGCCCGGAATAGGTCGCCGGGAACGGCAGGTCGGGACCGCTGGGATCACGTACATTGTCGCTCTTGTGGCAACCGTTGCCGGCCAGTATCGCCAGCACGAGAGCCACCGACAGCGTCACACGCTGAAACCGCATTGATGCCTCCTTGTTGGTCGATTTACAAAAGCATACTTCCGCGACACATGGGTTGACAAGCGCAAGTCCCGGCAATGCACGAATGATGCCTCGATCAGCTTGCCATTCAGCCTGATGCAAGGATCAATACCGCTCCCTGCCATGCTCATTCGCCGGTCATCACACCCTCGCGTCACTCCTCGACGGGCCGTGAACGAGACCACTCGGGAACAAAACCACCTAGGTGAAGGAAATGAGTCGACCTCTGGTGAACACCATTTCCACGGGTGCCCCCAGCACATGCACATCATTCAGGGGATCGCCATTCACCACGGCAAGATCGGCGAGCAGGCCCGGTTCAATCCGACCGATTTCGTGTTCCATGCCCAGGGTCCGGGCGGCAATGCTGGTGGCCATGCGCAGCCCGTCCAGACCGGTGAAGGTGACACCGCGCTCCGGTGTGTTCAGGAAAAGGTCCAGCAATCCGAGTTCGATGCCCAGCATGCCCGGCGTCGTTGGTGGCACGCCGCCGTCATTGGAACAGGCCAGAGGGACACCGGCATCGTACAACCGGGTCAGGTTGCGCGCGCCGTACGACACCATTGGAGTGGTGGCCATGACCATACCGGACAGGTCGACCAACCCATGCAGCCGCACCATGCCCCGGCTCAGCCTGGCATGGTAACGCCTGACATGCACCCGTAGCAGCGGCAGCCAGAATTCACCAGTGATCCGTTCCCAGGTCGCATCGCGAAACGCCGTCAGTGCCGTCATTCCCGGGTGATCACGCCAGCGATCACCTCGGACAGGAAAAGCCGCCGCGTACGCCACCGACATAGTGGGCTCCACGCTGCAGCCGGCGGACAGCGTGTCTTCGAGATCGCGATCCGTCAGTTCACCGTCCAACGGCACATGGGACAGACTGTGGACACCGCCCCGCACCGCCCGGCGGAACGATTCCAGCGTGCAATGATGCATCGTGGTGGAAACACCCCGCCGGCGCGCCTGGTCGGTGAGCGCTTGCATCTGCGGCACCGTCATAAAGGTCAGATCCAGTTTGAAGGTGGCGAGGTTCATCCGTTGTTCCGCCAGCTTGATGCTGTCCGCGCCCCGCTCGTCAATAGCCAGGTCCACTGCGGCACGCACAGTGCGCGCATCCGCATCCGCCGGGAACACCACCTCGCCACCCTGGGGTGATCGGTGATCCACCAGCGGCAAACCCGCCATCGTGCGCACCAATCTGAAACGCAGGCTGCGGGGATGCGCCATGTACGCATCAGGCTGGGTCACCACCACCGAACCCAAGATGTCCGGACCGATGATGTCGCCCCGGCGGATACGTTCCACCAGCCGCCGGCGGCGGCGCAGATCGTTGCACCAGGCATCCCGGATGGTAGTGATCCCGTGCCTGAGGCACTCGTACATGTTTTTTTCAAGCTGGTCTTCATAATGCGCATACCCCGCCGGCACGGCACGCAGATCAGCCACCGGCGGTGCCACCCAGGTAGCGTGACAATGCGTGTTGATGAGTCCCGGTATGAGTGTCAGTCCGGTCAGATCGATCACTTCCGCAGGTTCCGGCTTATGTTCACCAGGCGCGACAAGGTCCTTGATTCGCCCATCCTCGATACGCACGGTTGTGCCGATGGGTAGATAACGGCCGGCCACCACATCCACAATCCGGGCATATCTCAATTCCATAAGGCCATCGTGAATCCGTATCCCATGCATTTCATCCGCCTCCACAGCGTATACGATCCCGGACTTTACTGCGCCGCGTCATGACGTGCAAGCTTGAAGCGAAACCCGACGCCGGGTACCATCCATTTCATGAATTCTTGGCGTTGCGCTCGAATCACGTGTCAAGCAGGCTTTACACCACGGTTGACAGTCATTCCACCCTGGCTTGTTCGGCAGGTCCCAACCATTTGAATTATATGGAAACCCCCTGCTGACCAACCGTTGGAATGGAACATGCAGTGGAATGAGTGTCATTCGAATGACTGCCGTCCTGGCAGAAGGCTGGGGGCGAGCCGTCCGGGACATCCCGTATCCCGGAGGGCAGGCGCCCAGAATCCGGTGCGCGCACCGGGCGCATCTCGCGACTCTCGTGTGCCTGCAAGGCGGGCCGCCCGGCGCAAGGCCGGCGCCCTGCCGGCCGGCGGGGGAGGGCCCACGCGGAGGGCGAGCCATGCCCCGGCCGATCCGGTGTCATCCCTTGCATACCAATACATTATGAGCACATGATCAAACCGAAACCAGGCTCCGTGCGGAATCGCGCTTCCCTGCCCGCCGCGTTACCAACCACCCGCCGCCTGCCGTACCCCTGACCCTCCTGTATCTCCTGCCGATCCCCGCCATGACCGACCTTCTCTTGCCACTCACCGCCTGAAACGAAGAGACAACTTGTCACCCGATTCGATCCGCCGCATCGCAAACGCAAGGTACGCCCCCCTCTGCAACACACAGCGAACATTACAAGATTCCGGGTACGACCCCATCCAAGATTCCAGGTACGACCCCGGCGGAAATTCGTGTACAATACTCCGCGTATCCAACTGAACGCATCCAACCGGGTTCCCGGGGGAAACATGACCTTTCTGCGGGCCATCGAACTGAAAAATCGTGAGCAGTTTCCCCTCGGCTACCCATTCAACCTGGAGCTGGTCAAGACTCTCGTAACACTGTCATTCAACTCCCCCGTGACCTTTTTCGTGGGTGAAAACGCCTCGGGCAAGTCGACTCTGCTGGAAGGCATGGCGGCCGCCACCGGCCTGCCGGTCATCGGCGGAGAACCCATCGCAACCGACTCGACCATGCAGTGGACGAAGCCATTCATCAAACATCTCAAGCTGATCTGGTCACGCCGCACCACACGGGGCTTTTTCATGCGCGCGGAGGATTTCTTCCGGTTCGCCAGGACACTGAGCACCCTCGTCGAGGAGATCGATCATGACGTAGAGGATTTCGAGAGCCGCTTCTCCGGGTACGGCCTGCAGCTTGCGAAAGGCTCCATGCTGGGGCAGCGCCGGGCGCTGGTGGACAAGTACGGAGAGAATCTCCACGCCCGTTCCCATGGTGAAAGCTTTTTGATCGTCCTGCAGGAACGATTGGTGCCCAAGGGATTGTATCTGCTGGACGAACCCGAGACACCCCTCTCGCCCCAACGGCAGCTCGCCTTGCTTGCCATCATCAAGCGGATGGTCAACGAAGAAGATTGCCAGTTCATCATATCGACTCATTCACCTATCCTGATGGCATTCCCCGAGGCCACCATTTACAGTTTCGATTCCTATCCAGTGCGGGTTGAAAACTATGACGATCTGGAACATGTCACGCTGACCCGCAGCTTCCTCGTCAATCCCGCCAGCTTCCTCCGTCACCTCTAGCCTCCCATGGCCTTGGAAATACGCGGCGCCAGGGAGCACAATCTCAAGAACATCGAGCTTGACATCCCCTCGGGAATGACCGTGATCACGGGCATCTCTGGTTCGGGGAAAACCTCTCTGGTCTTCGATACCATCGATCACGAAGCCCACCGCCGCTTCCTGGAAGTCTATTCCCTGACCTCGGCAGCCAGGCTGCCGCCCGCCGACGTCGACCACATCAATGGCCTTGGCCCTGCCATCGCGGTGGGTCAGGATCTCCTGAACCGCAACCCCAACGCCACCCCGGCCACCGCTGCCGGCCTGCACCCGTTCCTGCGGCTTCTATTCTCCCGGTACGGATCGAGGTTCTGTCCGGCATGCGGCGCCGCCACTTCCTGCGCATCCGACGACGAAATCCTCGAACGCATCCGCACGATGACAGACGGCACGAGGAGCCTGCCAGACGGGCGCTCGACCTGTTGCTGGGCCGGGAAACAAGAGAACGGGAGACCATGGGGTATGACCTGGCCAGACGCCTCGGATGGGAACAGTCGCGGGGGTTCCTGACCTACCATGCGCGGTTCGATCTGGCGCTGCTTCTCGATCTATGCGGACTGGTGGGAGCAAGCCTGGCGGATAAGCGGGTGGCTGACCTGGTCGATTTCGTGAAATCCTTGCTGAGTCCTTACGGACTGTGGTGTTGTGAGCCACATCCGGACCTCTCCGGATGGCTCACATTCCACATTCTGCGCTCCCTGGCGGCGATAGTGGAGACGGGATGCTGGCGCGGGCAAGAACCGCGCACCCCCTTCCAGCCATATCCAAAAAAACCAGGCGCTACTGATCATCGGCCATGGGATACAGAACTTCGACATACAAAGATTCCCGCGGCTGAAACGTGACACTATCCACTGGAAGCGGGGATGAAATGGTGGCAGGCGAGGTCACTCACCTTTTATCTTGGCGATCGCGGCACGGGCGGTATCCACCATCGTCGGTTCATCGTCGCTGGTGAGTTTCTCCAGTTCCTCCAAGGCGATCGATGCATCCGGACCGATGGAGCCGAGAGCCCTGGCCGCCTGGATACGCACGCCGGCATTCGTATCCGTCAGCTTGCCGATAAGAGCCGGAATCACGCTGTCATCCTGCGGGCCGATTTCCCCCAGTACCGATGCCGACACCGCCCGGACATCCTCGTACTCACTGTCCAACGCCACTATCAGGTCCGGAATCGCCGGGGCACCCATGGCACCCAGCGTCATGACCGACTGCCAGCGAACACGGATATCGGGATCACCCAACCCCTCCAGCGCATCCTCTCGTCCCTCGATGGACCGCACCGGCGCGGCCTGCTCGACGGGCGCTGATTGCACTCCCGGCGCCGGCCCTTGACCCGCTTCTTCGGACAGACCGGAGTCAACATCACGGGGACCACCACAACCAGTCATCATGACCGTCACCAGAACCAGCAACACACTTCGAAACAAAATGCCTTTCATATACTCTCCTCCTGGAATGATGAAGTGTAACGCAACCGTGCCCCCCGGACAAGCCTGCATCCAACCGTCCTTTGAGTTCGACATAAACCTGCGGTGTCAAGTGGTGAGGAGAGGTTGCCTGACGACGCAAGCCATTGCGTGCTTCCAGCGGCGGTGCTATCGGCGGAGCGGGCTCGGCGGGGTGGTGCGCGAATGAATCAGGCCGCACCCAGGGTGCATGTGATCAATCCGACGCGTAGCCCCGGCACACAAAGATTGTCAGTTCACTCCCGCATGCAGTCACCACCTCCCGTCTGCTCACCGCATCTTTTCATGTTCGAGTAACGCCAGCAGTGCATCCTTTGACTCCGTGGCTGCTGTGGACGATTGAAAGCCAACGCATCACGACGAACATTACAAGATTCCGGGTACGGCCCCATTGAAGAGAGAGCTTTGCCTGGTTGCCGTGGACGATTGAAAGCCAACGCACCACGACGAAGATTACAAGATTCCGGGTACGACCCCGGAGGAGGTACGACCCCGCGTGGCGCCAGCAAAGGGAGCGCGTGGCGCCAGCCGCGCCCTGGTTTGCGCGGCGGACCCCGCCGCCGCCCTTCGTGGGTTCGTGCGCGGGGATCTTCTTGCCGGCCTTCTGGGTGTCAACGCTTCTCATCGAAAAGTAGAGGC
>JAFGDC010000037.1 GCA_016932295.1 candidate division CSSED10-310 bacterium | reverse complement strand
CGATGTTCCGGGGTGGAATGTCAAAATATATCAACGGGCGCCGCCACCCCATCGAGTCGGCGGATGGCTTCGAGGGCACACCGGATGGCCTCGTCGATGCCCACCTTGGCCACCACCGGCGCATCGTTCCAGGTTTCGCCGATGACCGCCATCACCTCTCCCACCCTGACTCCGCGAATACTGCCCAGAACAAACAGTGCCCCAGCTTCCATGGCGGTCGAGACGACGCCTGCGCGCAGCCAGGTGCGCCACAGCGCCTGGTTGCTTTCCTGGAGGGGGAGATCGACACCGCCCTCGATATAAAACGCATCTTTGCAATGGGTGATGCCGGCGTGAGCGGTGAAGCCCAATGCCGCCGCTGCATCCCGCAACGCCAGGGTGACATCGAGATCCGCCACCGCCGGGAAGCTGAGAGGAACATATTGACGGCTCGTGCCTTCCTCACGGACTGCCGCGGTACTGATCACCAGATCACCGAGCTTGACACGGGGTTGCAATGATCCCGAGGTACCGACCCGGATAAAAGTATCGGCGCCGACTTTTATCAATTCCTCGAGACAGATTGCGGCGGAAGGGCAGCCGATCCCGGTGGAAACAACCGCCACCGGGACACCGGCGTGAGTGCCGCGCCACGTGACAAACTCACGATTGGCGGCTACAGGCCTGGCATCATCGAGGAATCCGGCGATTTTTTCCACGCGACCAGGATCCCCGGGCAGCAGGACATAACGCCCCACATCGCCCTGTTTCAGATGGATGTGATACTGCCGCTCATCTCCACTGTTCATGATTGCAACCTCAAGGTGGTCCGGGTTGTGGTCGTGGCGATGATCCGTCCCCCGCGCATGACCGTTCTATCCGGTTGAATGCGGAACGCTTCGGGTACCGATGCACAGTCGAGTATATTCAGATGTGCCGGATTTCCCACCGCGATCCCATATTCGAGGATTTTCATCAATCCGGCGGCATTCTCCGTGAGCATGGTCATGAGGTAGTCGATTTCGCGGGGGGTGGAGAATTGCGCCGCGTGGGCGGTTATCAATCCAACTTCCAGCATGTCGGCACGGCCGAATGTGGGATAGAAGGTGTCCTTGAGGCAGTCCTGACCGAAACTGACATTCACGCCCGCGGCGATGAGTTCCTTGACCCTGGTGATACCCCGCCGGATGGGCTGCTTGTCGAATCGACCCTGGAGCATCAGGTTGGTGGCGGGATTGGTGATCATGTTAATCCCGGCTTTTTTAACCAAGTCAATCACGCGCGACGCATAGGGATCGTCATAGGCGGCCAGGGCACAGGTATGACCGGCAGTCACCCTGCCCTGGTAACCCGCGTCGATGGTCCTGGCGGCAAGATACTGAAGAGTGCGGGCGGCGGGGTCATCGGTCTCATCGACGTGCATGTCGATATCCGCATCGTATTTCAACGCCAGATCGAACACCATATCTATGTGGCGCTTCTGATCCTCCTCTGTCCGTTCATTGTACGGCATGCCACCGAGCACATCAGCGCCCATCCGCATCGCTTCCTCCATGAGATCTCCGGTGCCCGGATCCTGCAAAATCCCCTCCTGAGGGAAGGCCACCACCTGCAGGTCGAAAACACCCGCGTACCGGTTCCTGACTTCAAGCAGCGCTTCCATGGGCAGGAGTCCGCCGATGGTATCCACGTCGACGTGGGTACGCATGATGGTGGTTCCATTGGCTATGGCCCATTCTATGACGCGGCTGGCGCGAGTCTTGATGTCGGTTTTCGTGTACGAGCGCTTCTTTTCCCAGATGAGCGCAATGGCCTCCGCCAAGGTGCCACTCTTGTTCTCGGGAAGGATTTCGCTGATCAGCGCTTTGTCGAGATGCACATGTGGATCCACGAAGGTCGGCGTGATCAGCTTTCCTTCCGCTTCGATCACCTCGGTCGCGGGTCCGGGTGCAGACAACCGACCCACCGCAGTGATGGTGCCGCCATCGATCGCGATGTCCGCCACTCCTCTTCCCACAATATTCCCATTGCGAACCAGCACATCCATATGGCTTCTCCTTACTCCCCTCGTTCCGTTCCGATCAGTTTCGCGGCCCGTTCAACCGCCCGATAGATGGCGTCATATCCGGTGCAGCGGCACAGATGCCCACTCATCGCCGCGATGATATCCGCCCTGGCCGGATTGGGATTGTTGTCGAGCAGCGCCTTGGCGGCCATCAGAAAACCGGGTGTACAGTAACCGCATTGCACTGCATGTTCTTCGATGAACGCCCGTTGGATGGGATGCAATTCACCGTCAACCCGCAACCCTTCCACGGTCAAAATCGCCCCCCCCTCTGCCTCGGCGGCCAGGACAAGACAGGATCGCACCGGCCGGCCGTCGAGGATGACCGTGCACGCACCGCATTCGCCGTTGCCGCATCCCTGCTTGACGCCGGTGAGGTGCAATTGCTCCCTGATTACCCTGAGCAGGGTGTGATGCGGTTCGATCCGCAACTGGTGAAAGGTTCCATTGACCGTCAGTTGAATGTCCATTTCAATCCCTCCGCGACCCGTGGGAACCGTTGCCCAGCAAGTCATGAATCGTCCTGGACAACAAAACACCGATCATGTGCCTCTTGTAGTGAGGACTCGCTCGCAGACTGTTGTCCCTGGGGGTGATCAGCGCGCGCATCTCGGCGGCGACCTCGTTCAGCAGGTCATCAGTCAGCGGCGTGCAACGAAGCCTGGCCTCCAGATGCAGGGGCCGCAGTGGCACCTTGGCGCAGGAACCCACGCAAAACCGGATCTCCCGATTCTCCGGGTGCCGGGGATGAATGATGTGAACCGCCAGATTCACTGCCGGCAAATCCATGCCGCCGACCCTGGCCACACGGACCGAAGTCCCGACCGAGTCGGCAGGTTGATGGGGAACCAGCAACCCGGTTATCAGCTCCCCTGGTTCGAGTGTATTCTTGGAGACGCCGGTGATGAAGGAGGCGATCGGCACGCACCGCCGGCCGGCAGGTCCCTGGATCTCCACCAGCGCATCGAGCACGAACAGGGCGGGAGCCGTCTGCGCGCATGGAGCGGCATTCGCGATGTTGCCCCCGATGGTAGCGCGGTTACGAATCTCGAAACACCCGAAATTACCTGATGCCGCCGCCAGGACCGGAATGGCCCTTTTCACCAACGGATCACTGCCCAGGGCAGTGATGGTCACCGTCGCTCCGATACGGAGATGATCCTCCTCCATGGTTATTTCATTAAGCGCCGGGATCGGCTTGATATCAACCAACAGGCGGGGCCGCAGCACACCATCACGGATCGCCACCAGCACATCGGTGCCACCCGCGTACGCTACACTCCCGGCCGCCTGGAGCAGTTCGATCGCCTGTTCCAGGTTCGTGCATGCGATATACTCAAACGGTATTTTCATGACAGCGCCTCCCCGGCCAACCCTCTCACTATCATGTCAGGCCTGACGGGCAGTCCGGTAAAACCCAACCCAACGGCATCGAACACCGCATTGAGAATCGCCGGCGGCACCGCCACCAGACCATGCTCGGCCAGCGGCCTGGCATTGAACGGCTTGTCCTCGGGCGGAGTGG
>JAFGDC010000359.1 GCA_016932295.1 candidate division CSSED10-310 bacterium | reverse complement strand
TGAACCGGCAGCGATGCAGTGGGCGGATCGATTGAGGGAATCACGTTGCGGTGGTGTGAAGGCGCGGGACATTGAATCGATGTGAACGATCCTGCCGATTTCCGGTTCCCGGCCGGAGTGAGCATGTGCTGGATCTGTTGTCACGGTGGAACAAACCGGTGCAAGCGAAGTTTATAGTAATGTGTTTGGGGAACCAGTGAATCAAGGTCAACGCTCCGAACAGCTTCCCGACGAGGAACTGATGTTGAAGGTCAAGGCCGGAGATACCGGGAGTTTCGAATTGCTCATGAAACGTTACAAGCGTCCGCTGACAAACTACCTTTATAGAATCGTCGGCAACAGGGAAGCCAGTGAGGACATCTTCCAGGAAGCATTCCTCCGCATCTACAAATTCTCCGGCAGGTATGAAGCACGCTCCCGCTTTTCGACCTACCTCTACCGAATCGCAACCAACTTGGCGATAAACGAGCTGAAGCGCAGGAAAATCAGGAAAACAGTCCCCCTGATCCATGATTCACCCGAGGGGCCAAGGGAAGATTTTCAATACCTCAAACACATGCAGGAGCACTCTGAACCGGGCGCGGACGAAGAACTGGAATCGCGGGAACGGATCGATATCGTACGGACCGGTCTCGAGAAACTTCCACCCAAGCATCGCGCTATCCTCATGCTGAGTGAGTTCGAAGAGCTACCCTATGAGGATATCGCAGACATCGTTGGTATCAATATCGGTACGGTCAAGTCCCGAATCCACCGGGCCAAAAAAAATCTCAAGGAATGGTTGAAGAAAAATGAATTATTCAGATCTTAACTGCAGGCAAGTCAAGCGGTTGGCAGTGGCCTATTCCCAGGGACGGCTGGCGGAAATCGACGCGCGCGCCGTTTGGGATCACCTCCAAGGGTGCCGGCGCTGCCGGGAGGAGCAGGAAGAATTGCAGGGAACAAGTCAGTGGCTTGTCACTTCTTTTCCCGAGTTCGAGCCATCCGATGCGTTGATTGCTGCCGTGATGATCCAATTGCCATCAGTCAGGCGATTGGAGTCCAGTTGGTGGGCATCGCTCGGGGAAGCCATGAACATCACCGCCAACCTGCGGCCGCTTACTGCCATGGCCTTGGCGATCGTGGTGTTTGTCAGTTCGTACGCGTTGTTTTACTCACCCGGTGGCGAGATGGTTGGCTCGACCGCGTACGCGGAACCGGTATTGTCCGAGTTATGGGCGCAGGGCCAGTGGATGACCTTCCTGAACCAGCGGCAGGAAGGCAAGGGTGCACAATTCGCCCAGTATGCCTGGGCGTTGCAGGCGACGAGAGGAGACACCGGACTCCCGACGGAAGGCAACGATTCGGTGGTCAATGTGGTTCACGAGATCGACCTCAGTGATGGCGGCAGGGTCGGAGGCGTGACCTGTGAGATAGAGCTGGTCTCGTTGTGAGGTTGTGTATGCAGCGTCGGATCACATCACTACTGATGGCCGGATTGTTGATGACGGCTCCCTCGATGGTGCGGGCCGAGCCTCCCATGCATCCTTTCGACCTGGGGAACCGTTCCTTTATTGCCGGTCATTTCATGGATGCGATTGCGTTCTATACTCAGGCAGTGGAGATGGATCCCGAAAGCCGCTTCGCCGACACCGCTGCTTTCCAGATCGCACGCTGTTACAAGGAATCAGGGCAGTGGGAGCAAGCCGAGCTTATTCTGCGCGGCATGCCGACCAGTTTTCCCGGCAGCCCCTGGTGTGATGATGCATTGCTCGAACTGGCGCGGTATCATGCCGCCAAAACCACTATGGAGCAGTATACCAAGGCCGCCGAATTGTACGAGAAGTTGGTAGCGGATTTTCCGTACGGTGACCAGGCGGAGACCGCGATGATTGAACTGGCGGAATGCTACCTTATTCTGGGACGCTTCGGAGATGTCGAGCCGCTGCTCGATCGTCTGCTCCGCCGCAGCCAATCCATGTCACTCACCGCCCAGGCGCACTACCTCATCGGGCAGTTGCACTCCCATCCAAGCAATCCCGATCGCAATCTCTACAAGGCCATCCGCCGTTACACGAGGATCATACGCGACTATCCCGATTTTGCCGAAATGCCGGCAGTGTATTATGCCCTGGGCGCGAACTACCAGGCACTGCGTAAATGGGACGATGCGCTGTCGCACTACAAGAAGGTGGTGATGGAATATCCCGGTTCTATATTCGCCGCTATCGCCCAATCGAGTATCGCGGACTGTTACCGTGACAAGAGAGATTACAAGAAGGCGGTCGAGGCGTTCACCGATCTCGTCTCCAATTACCCCATCCGCCCCGCCAAGGAAAACGATCAGCAGGTTGAAAAGCTCATCGAGCAGCTGAAACAAAGCGCTCAAACCAGCAAGGATTCACTCCGGATCAAGGCGGATCGTTTTGAAAACGTCATGTCCAACAGTAAGGTTACCGACTACATTGGTCATGTGAATATCCAGTTGAAAGACCTGACCATCGAGGCGGACCGCGCGAGGATCGATCTCGATCGCTTCCTCATCTACGCCGCCGGGGCGGTTAGTCTGCGCCGGGCCGAAGGGCTCAAGCTGGTGGCTGAAAGCCTCCACGTCAACCTCCGTAGTTTCAATGCGCTTGCCGAAGGAAAGGCATCCGTCGAGAAGCCTGATGTGGAAACAAACGAAGCACTCAACGCGGATGCCATTCTCTGCAATCTGTCATCGAACAGTTGCGAACTGGTGGCCGAGGACAAATTGGTGCAGGTGCGCACGGAGATCCTTGCCCAATAGCGGGTCTCCCCCATCGCCCCACCGGTGAAATGGGAGGCGCATGGGGATGCGATTCCCGGGTATCGGATCACCGGAGCGAGCCCCAAATCCTCCACCTGGTTTTCTTATTTCATACAATAGAAGGGAAAGCGCGAGATTTCTGTCACCATAATGGTGAAAGAACCGGGCTTGGTACTGTCTGTCTGAGCGGCGTGAAACCACCGCAAAACGTGTCGATGTACAAACAAAAACCTCGTTGTTTCCCGATGCCTCGGAGAAATCGTGGGTTCAAATCGCGAGGTCGTACCCCGAATTTGATACTTTTCGCCACAACGCATTGATCCCCAATGCCTTATGGCAAAGGCAACAGGAGGCAGATACACAGAGTGGAACAGTCCGAATCGTTTGGCGGGGGATTTGGACGAGCGCCTGAACATTGCAAAACAATGCGCTTGAACATACCATTCATCAGCGGTTGATGCCGTCGCCGGCGGGTGGATCGATGATCGCGAAATGGATCTCGTGCGGGCTGTCACCACTGTGAATCGTCTTCTCACCGGGCGTATCAGGAGGCGCGGATGGAGCCGAATGGTGACTGTCCGTTCGCCCTGCACGAAAGTGGGTTGAAATGAATCGAAGACTGTCACTTCCAACGCGTATTATCTACTGCATTGCGGTGGCCGCGCTCGCAAGCATCGTCGCTGCCTGCGCGAACACGCGGCTGCTGCGCCGGGGTGAAACACTGGAGGAGCAGGACATGTACGCCGCGGTGCGTTTTTATGAAGAAGCACTT
>JAFGDC010000358.1 GCA_016932295.1 candidate division CSSED10-310 bacterium | reverse complement strand
CCCCCAGTCAATCCGATTGGTCATCCCCGCCATGAGCCACATCGCCTGAGTCAATACCATCCCGGTCTCGGTACGGGACAGGTTGTTCCCGGTATTGGGATTGTTCTCCGCCTGGAGCTGAGGCGTCAATACATCATAGGACGGCAGTTCCCAACCTTGATGCGGCTCGATCACGCCGCCCTCGTCAACCACCACGGTCGCGCCGGTGGCCCGATAACGGCCGAAGCCCACCTCGGCAACGATCCAGTGAAAGAAAGGAAACACCTCGTCGAAACTGTAATAACCCGTAGGATCACTCACGGTCGCCTGGTACACCGTCGCATCCCTGAACCGAAGCAGTACATCCTCATTGCGCATCCCCGCCTCGCCAGGATCCCTGAACCCATCCGCGTCAACGTCGTTGAACACGTACCCGGCAAGATGTCCGAACCAGGAGAACAGTTGGATATCACCCAGGTCCACCGTGGCGCCTCCCGATGGGACAGTCACGGTGCGGGAGCCGAAAATGAAATCCAGGGACTCGTCCCAGATGCCAAGCTGATACGAACCAACCGGCACACCCTCGACAAGAAACGTGCCGTCCGAATTGCAGGATCGGGCATACACACCTTCCAGAGAAGACTGTGCGCTCAATCCGATCCATGCCTCCGGCACCGGTGGACCGGCTTCGAACTGCACCACCGGCGGCCGGGAGAGATGATTGCCGACGATACGGCCGGTGATGGACCCTACCCCAGCCTCGGCCGGCAGTGAATCCAACAGGTTTTTTTCCTGCACGAAGCCGATGAACACATGATAGAAAGAACGGCCGAACTCCTGGAACAATGCCGGTTCAGCCGCCTTGACCCAGGCATCCACAGTCGGCGTACCCTCGATGGTGCCTGTCTGAATCCACCCCTGACCGATGGGCGGAATCGCAATCACGCCATACTTGCCAGGCGGAATGTTCCGTACCGTCAATTCGCCGTTCGGACCGGTCAGCAGGATGCCGTCCCCGAACATCTCCACCAGGGGATTGCCCTCATTGTCGAACACCACGTTGCCTGATGAATCCCGCTGATACGTCGTCCCCAGCATGTTGCCGAAGGCATCCAGCATCACCTGACCCGCCTCGTCGTGCAAAACTATCGAAAACCCCTCAAGCCCCTCTTCTCCCGGCAAATCCGGTTCATTATTGATGGGCCGATCGTCATTGAAGATAAAAACGGATATCTGTGCGGTGGGAAGCGGCTGCGGGATTACCGCCACCACCACCGACTGTTGCCCGACATCCACCGGCGCTCCGCCCACGGTGTATTCGCCGGATGACGGCAGCACCGAAACATGATAACGACCGCCGGGATCCACATCGACCTCGACGCTGCCCGTACCGGTCGCACCCTTTGCCAAAACCGGCGCATGACTGCCATGCAGGTCAACAGCCAGACTGTCCGACGCCAGTGCGCCCGGCACCACCGCATGCGTGGTATCCTCTTCGACAAGCCAGCGGAAACCGCTGATCGGAACCCCATCACCATCCACCACCGTCAGCGTGAAGGCATGAGCTGAGTAACGGTGAGCCGATAAAACGGCCAGCGCTGCCACCACTAGTCGCAGCGTCCTTTGAAATGTAAACGTGTTCATTTCGCTCCTCCTGTGATTTCCGTGTTATTCCTTGACATCCCGCGAATCCTCTCGCCATGAATCCGATGAGACACGAAGAAACGATCCGAAGGAATCATCGCGCTGTTTTCAACTGTGCCACCGTTACCACTTATTGTCAAATGTTTGTCAATTATTTATTAGACATTACTTAACTATGCCATTTTCAGAGGAGGATTCGTTCCCACAAAAAGATGCAGGTTAACCCTTCAGCGGCAGCGTTACCGACCATTCCACCAATCGCTGTCGATCCCCCTCGACATGAGAGGACCGTTCCGCATCGATATCTGGTATAGTTACTCCAGCCGATGCCGGATGGTCTCCCGCATCAACCTGGACAGTACCGATCGTCGCCCCACAACCAGCGCCGATGGCACGGGTCATCCGGACGAAGCGGGAAGCCGGCGATGGAGGTGGACATGCCTGAATTACCGGAAGTCGAAGTCACCAGGCGCACGATCAACGATGCGCTGGTCGGCGACCGCATAGAGTCTGTGGAACTATGCACCGGACGGCTGCGGCGCAGCATCGATTCCGCCGGACTGGCTTCCTGCGCGGGGAAAACCGTGCGCTCCACCGGACGACGGGGTAAACATCTCCTGATCCATTTGAGCGACGGGCGGTGTCTATTGATCCATCTCGGCATGAGTGGCAGTCTGCGTTACACGGGACCCGATCATGCCGGCTGCTGCCACGAGCACATCATCTGGCGGTTGGGTGGCGGCTGCCTGGTGTTCAGGGATCCCCGTCGGTTCGGTATGGTGGAGCTGGTGAACGGTGAAGAGCTGGCCACTCACCGGACGCTCTCGAATCTCGGTCCCGAGCCGTTCGATCGCGGCTTGCTGGCGACTCATTTCATTCGGCTCAAGCAAGGTCGCACGCTGCCGGTAAAGCATTTCATCATGGATCAGCGGGTGGTTGCCGGGGTGGGAAATATCTATGCCAGCGAAGCGCTATTCCGTGCGGGCATCCATCCTACCAGGCGATTGCATCGAATCGCCAACCGGCGACTCGAGGTGCTGGCGGCGGAAATCGCAGCGACGATCGAGGACTCCATCGCCCATGGCGCCACCACCCTTCAAGATTTCCGGGACGGCCGGGGCGATCCGGGACGTTACCAGGTCCGGCTACAGGTATATGATCGGGCCGGGCAGCCTTGCCAGACTTGCGGGACCGGCATCCAGCGCATTGTTCAGGCTGGGCGCTCGACCTACTTCTGTCCCGCCTGCCAACGGTGATACCCGCCTCGATTCGACGCTGACGGTGGTTGACTACCCGGATAGGAATAATTACATTTTCTGGACCAAATCACGCTCGTGCTCCCGATGTCCATCCCGCGGGACAACCTGCAACCGCGGCAAGCGGCGGGGGGCGATACCAAATACAGGTGTCGCATGTTTCACCGCATGAAGAAAAGGCAGTCATGCTCGTGAATGGAGAACAATACTTGAACGGCCAGTCACGCTTCGGCACCGGCTTCGCCGTAATGCACCAAAATGCCGTGCAGCAGCGTCGGAACGGAACCATCCTCCATGGCCGCTTCTAACCGCGCGCCATTGGGACTGGGTAAAAAAGCCGGTGTATTCTTCGTCACGTGCCTGATCCTCCTGATTCTTTTTATCGCCGTGGAATTATTGTGCAGGCTGGTTCTGCCGCCGGTCAAGGATGAGCCGGTCTTCAAGCGGTATCTCGCACACGGGCGAATTGCGAGGTTCGTCGAATTATTTCATTGGGAACTCATACCCAATGCCAGGGCGGTCACTCTTCTCGGTATTACCTATACGATCAACCACCAGGGGTATCGAGGCCCCCCGGTGACACCCAGGCATCGATCAGGCACATACCGGATCGTCATGGCTGGAGATTCGAATTACTTCGGTTGGGAAGTGACCGAAGAGCAGAGCCTGCCGGCATTGTTGCGCAATGGATTCAAACAGATCAATCCAGGCAGACCAGTAGAAATGGTGAATGCCGGTGTGCCCGGGCGCTCCATCATCCAGGGCTTGATGGATATCCGATCTCGCTTGCTGGCGCTGGAACCTGACATGCTGGTCATCGGTTACGGTTGGAACGATGCAGAAACCGTGGAGCAAGGGTTGCTCAATGACCTTCATTTTCACCAACTCTCCCAGTTCCCGCTGCAGCGCATCAAGCACTTCCTCTCCCGCAGTCGATTCCTGACATTAATGGGCACCAGGAAGACATCTGGGCGGCGCGGACTCGACACCTATCTGCGGGCGGCATCAGAGAGCACAACCCGACAAGCAGACTCGCGATGGTCCTGGAAAACCGACGAAGCAGCCCGGTCATCGCGGGAAAGTGACGAGCTTCTTCCCGATAATCTTGGGAAACGCTTCGGACTTGGCCCGGAGTTGGACGGCGGCACACCACGGGTCTCCAGGGAGACCTTCAAGAAGTGCCTGGAGGTGCTGGCTTCCATCAGTAGAGAAAAAAGAATCACCCTGGTTTTCCTGCCCATATCAGTCCCGGAGGCGTACGTGGACATCATGCGGTCGGTCGCCACGAAACATGGAGCGACCATCATCGAGACCGAGACGGAACTATGGTCGTATTGCAATCAAATCAGTGTGAACCGCCGGCTTCCCCGTTATCCTCGCACAGAGTGGGTTTTTCCGTGCCGACCCCATTTTTTTATCGATGGGTGCCATCCGAGTCCCATGGGTTACCGCATCATCGCAAACCTGGCCTTCCCCACACTCTCCTCACTCGTCAAAGGGGATCAGGGCGCAACCAATCCGTTACCACTCTCCGCGGCACGATGAGCAACACCGCCCGGTCTCCCGTTCTCGGGTGACCCACCCGCTCGTTCCTCGACGCCATGATCCCGGTCGCCATCGTTCCGGATTCATAGCCGGTCCATCCCGGTCGGTATTGATACCCAGGTCGGACGATGCAACCACCCGGACCATCATGATCAGGGTGGATGACTCACCGAGGCGCCACGTAGACCGCTCCGTATTTGTCCATCGATTGCAGGATTAACCCATTCTTCTGCGAACCGGTCTGTACCGGAATGTCCAGTTCATCGAGCCAGGCCAGGGCTTTCCGCACCCGCTCGTCGCCCGGATTGAGGTTGGCGGCGGTGCTCAGAACATCACGGGCTTCCAGGTAGTTGCGGTTGCGCGCCAGGACTCTGCCAAGGTGGTAATATGCCCTGAAATCACCCGGATGGTTGGCGATTTCCGCGCGGAACGATGCCACCGCCTCGTCATCTTCATTCTTCTTGGCGGCGATCAACCCGACGATAAAGTGAGCGAGCGGCACATCCGGATCCAACGCTACCGCCACTCGCGCCTCCCGCTCCGCCGGTTCGATTTTGTCATACAGGTAGAACAGGGTCGCCAGTTGTACACGGATCTGGGCATCTTCCGGCTGCAGCCGCACCGCCTCCCGCAAGCTCAACTCCGCTTCCTGAGGATCGTTGTCAAGCCGCTGTGCCTCCGACAACCTGGTCAGATACAGGGCATGGAACTCGGCCTTGGCATGCGCGGTGATCACCGGTGCCCGCGACATCCCGACGGCGGCGATGATCAACACTCCCGGTGGGACCAGCCATTGCCACTGGTTGCGCACCATCCGCCGCCATGCTTCCTCGATTATCGCGGCAGTCCCGATGAGCAGTGCGATCACGGCAGGCAGGCGATATCGGGCCAGGACAAAGAACACGAGCGCATTCGCCAGCATCGCTCCGACCAAACCGAACAGCAGGAATCGGTGGTGCTTCTTTAATCTGACGAACATCAAGCCGATCAAGCCGAAGGGCGCTACGAACCCGAACCCGAACGATAAAAAATGCAGAATTGGTGAAAACTTCTCCGACAGGTAATAATCATTGTTGTTGCATATCTCGAAATAATTCCAGAACAGCAGGAACTTGATTGCCAGTTCCTTGATGAAATGATTCGGCGCCTGTTTGATTTCCTGCCAGGTGAGCCGCACCCAGAACCGGGACACCTCCGACGGTTTGAGATCCTGTCCCGCCAAAGTCTCAGCGTATTCCTGAAGGGATTCGGGACTGCGACCGATCCAGGGACGCTTGGGATCGGGCGGCCGCCACGTGCCGGTGGAGTCCTTGCCGCTGCCGATATAGAGGTTTATCCCCACGTTGGACGAAAGCGGCACCAGATCATGACCCAGCAGGTAGTTGTGCAGGGTCGCGGGAGCGATCATCAACAGCACCGCTGCCAGGAAAACGGCAACGGCCCTGGCGGCCTCACGGCGGTCGGCGGAGACTAGTACCAGGTAGACGACGATAAAGGGTGCCCAGAAGAGCGCCATGCCCTTGGTGAGTCCCGCCAGGCCGAGGAGAACGCCTGCCGCGACCAGGCGTTTCGCTCCCGGTTTTTCCACGGATGACAGGACAGCCAGCAGGGCAGCGAAGAGAAACGTGGTGAGGGTGGCGGCCAGCAACTGCCGTTCGAAGAAAAGGAACGGATAATAGAAGCACGCGAGGATGGCGGTGAGAATAGCGGTGGCCCGGCCGCGCAGGTCGAGAGCGGTCCGGTACACAAGGTAGACGGTGGCGGTGCCGAGGATGATATGCAGGAGCCGGGGAGCCATGAATCCCGTGCCGAACAACGAGAAAAGAACCCCTAACACGTAGCTGTATAAAGGTCCCATGAAGAAGACCGGGCGCAGACTCCAGTCGCCACCGGCGATGGTCAGGGCGGAATTGTAGTAATGCGCCGCATCGGGGATCAGACCGGGACGGGAACTCAGCGGATCGGTGGTCATGAAGAACTGGTTGAGCACCCTCACCGCCAGGGTCACCGACACCACCACCAGGGGCACGAGCCATGGCGGCGCCGCCAGCTTCACAGCCGGAAGCCCTTTCACCGGAGCCGGCTCAGAGTTCTTCTTCTTCGCCATCGATGTAACCGACTGCTTTCAACTGATCCATCAAATCCTCATCCGCCGCCGCCATCCCCTGCTGTCGTCGTTTGAATCGCTTCCGTTCATCTCCATCGTTCGAGACCTCATCGTAAGAAAAAACATCGAGACGAGCAACCGGCCGATGCGCCAGTACTTCCGGTCTGACCATGGCTTCCACCACCACACCGCGCATATCGTTGGCCACCGGCAGGCCGCTGAGATAGAGAATGGTAGGCGCGAAATCGATGGCTCGCGCCTGAATCATCGTCATCAGGGGCTGGATGAGTTCACCCTCGGCCACCAGGGCAGTCCTGGATCGATGCCATCCGGAGACGTGTGGTTTGTTCTTGTCTCTGAAATGTTTGAAACCATGATCGGAAACAAGCATGGTGACGGCCGGCGCTTCGGCGGCGCGGCATCTGGCCAGTTGCGCATCGGCATTGATGTAGGTCCACGGGATAACGGATCCAAAGGCGGCACGGGCATCCCCGGTCACCTGGCGCTTGGGATGGGGTGCAGTGTACTTGTAAAACCGGTGACTGGCCACATCGATGGCGGAGACATATACCGAAGCCAGGTTCGGCCGATACTTTGCGAACAGGTACTCACCCGCGCCGACAAAGGTCTCATCGATCGACAGCGCTTTCTGCAGCGCCATTACTCCCTCCACGGCAAGAGTCTCGCCGCTGGTTGAATACTCCAACGGCAGCGGCCTGCCCTCCCCGGCCAACCGAATCTCACGCTCATCCACCAGGAAATCCGCAAGCTGTGGTGTCAATGTCTCAGGATACACCACATCGGGCTGATCGAACGCCAGACCACCCTTGAGGGGCGTATCAGGGGATGCCTCGAGCCCCCGGGGCATATACGACGAGACCAGGAATCCCTTGACCCTCTCGGCCGGCCAGGTCGCCAGCCAGCCGATGAAACCGCTGGAGCGCCCGTTGTCCGAGAAGATATTCCACAGTGCCTTGGTTTCACGCAGTCGGGAGGTGATCGGTACCGGCTTTCCATCCTCTCCCGAAACGGTCCAGTCCATGATGCCATGCTCTCTGGGTCCCTTGCCTGTGGCCAGGGTCGTCCAGACGCGGGGAGAGATGAGGATCTTTATGGACTCCAGGTTGATACTGGCGCCGCCGCTCATCATCCCGGTGATGGCCGGCACCCTTTCCCGCACGGCCAGGGGCATGAGGAAATCCCAGTCGGCGCCGTCCACCGCAAACACGAACAACGATTCGACACCTTCCGCCGCGGCCGGCACCACGGCATGTGCCATCAGGCCCAGCACCACCACCCACCGAACCGCTCTCATCTCACATACCCAAGGCTGCGCAACTGCCGCTCCAACTCTTCCACATCCACCTCTTCAACATCATGCCCGGGCTTCGGACTCATCCCCTGCATCTCCACGATTTCGTCGGACACCCTGTCCGCCACATCGCCGATGAACAACTCCTTCAACGCTTTCCCATCCATCGCCGCCAGTCTCGGTTCATCCATGGCATGCAGCACCGTGGGAGTGAAATCGATGATGTTCGCCGATGCCAACCTGCCGCCTTGTACAATTCCCGGTCCGCGCGCCATGAGTATCCCCTCGATCCGATGAAAACCGGAAAAAAACTCCCCGGGAGGATCGCACAGCAGTTCGCTCCCCCGGCCTCTACCGAGACGCGTGAACAGGTATCCGGGAGTTTCAAGACAGACCACGTCCGGCGCGTCTTCCAGCGCGGGGCCGCTGAACAACTCCTCCTTCTTCCATATCTCGCTCACCAGCTTTCCGCCCGTTTCCGGATCACGCAGCATCCGCAACTTGGCGATGAGCGCTTCCCGAACCGCCTCATACTCTTCCGGAGGAACGCAACCGGTGGGTTCACGACCTGTCAGGTTGATGAAAAATTTACCTCCGAAAAAGTCAGAGTAAT
>JAFGDC010000357.1 GCA_016932295.1 candidate division CSSED10-310 bacterium | reverse complement strand
AGGGCGATACAGTGCCTTTCAAACTGATCCCGGCACTACCACCGGCAGACAGAATCAGAGCCGGAATCCTTATGTCGAAACGAAAGGTGGACACGGCTGCGTCTTGCACATCCACCGGCAAGCGTCTACTCTGGTGCCGCGAACCATCGGGCCACCGGCTGCCGCTGGTCCCGACCTCCCCGGAGGAAACATGAAGCTGCTCGCCTTCGACACCACCGCCCATGCCCGGAGCCTTGCCCTGGCAGTAGACGGCATCGTGATAGCCGCCCACACCCATTCACTGCGCTCGCAGCATTCAGCCCGGCTCATCCCTGATCTGCAAGGGCTGCTTGCCGCCGTGGACCTCGCCCCGAAAGATCTTGACATGCTGGTCATCGTCCGGGGTCCAGGCTCTTTCACCAGCATCCGTGTCGGGATGACCACTGCCAAGACCCTGGCCTACTCGCTGCACATCCCCATCATCGCCGTTGACAGCCTGGAAACCACCGCCTACGCCCTACTACCGCTGTACGATCCGGTCTGTGTGCTGCTGGATGCCCGAAAAAAAGAGGTCTATGCAGCCTGCTACCGTCTCCAGGACGGCGATCCGGCCGCCACCTTCGGACCCCTGGTCCTGCCCGTCCATGAAGTTCCCGCTGCAATGCTGGAATCCCACCTGGTCACGGGCACCGCGCTGGGACCATATGGCGCCGTGCTGCACGATCTTACTCCCGCGGCACGCCGTGCGCCGGAACACTACTGGCTGCCACGAGCCGAATGGGGGCTCCGGCTGGCGATGCACCGGCTGGCGAACGACACCGCCTCCCCCGTCACGGACTTTTCCGCCCTCGCCGCCCTCACGCCGCGCTACCTTCGCAAACCCGATGCCGAGGTGAACTGGGAAAAGAAATACGGCACGAAGGCCTGAGAACCACGCGCCGACCACCACGAATACCAAGCACGTCCGCCTTACCCCCAAATCACCCGTATCACATGACGCCTGCGTACCCCAGAAACAAGGTATCGTTTACTTGCTTAACGGATCATACATCTGTTATTAAATAAGTGACACCATGATGCATTTGGGAGATGTCACGATGCATGAGGACAAATTCGCCGGCCGTCGCACTTCCGCCGGTTTTGTGTCATTCCGCTGGAACGGGCATGGCACAGCCGCTGCCCGGAACGGTCTGACGTGGCCGAACACATCGGACTCACGCAGGGGCATTCTGAAACCTGTGAGCAGCTTGGCTTCACTCCTCACTCATACCACCGGCCCGCTCAAGATGAACGTCAGTGCCGGTGGCCGGCATCGGTTTGACGACTCGGGACACCACCCCCGGAATTACCGGAGGATGCACCAGAAGGCTACGGCAGCAAAGGTTCATGACCGATCTGCTGGCGATTGCGAACATAATGGAGCCCTTATAGGTGGTACATAACAGCGTTACGCTGCAATCTAACGGGCATCGATTATTCACTTTCCAACCTGGAGGTAAATAATGTGTATCCACAAATCTCCCGCTGCACTATTTTTTTTGCTTCTCATGTCATCTCAGTTCACAGGACCAGTGACGGTGTCGGCAAAAATCGGAGAGGCTTGCAGTAACCCCATTCGGGTCACCATCCCTTCTGATCTGCCTTTCGAGGATCTCGGTCAAACGACTTGCGGTCGGTTGAACGATTATGAAAATACCTGCCTGGGTTGGTACTACGATACCGGCGAAGACGCAATATACAAGTTGAACGTGACCACGCCAACCTTCGTTGCCGTTGAACTCAATCCCTATGACACCACCTTCACCGGCATAGCGGTAACTGACGCCTGCCCGTCGCCTGTCGGCTGTAATTGGAAAAGCATCGCGGCCGTGGCCACTATTCACCATCTCTACATGAGCCTGGAAGTGGGTACGTACTACGTCCAGATTGATATCGGGCTGAATTCGGGCGGCACATGCCTCCCCCGATTCGATTTCACCATCACGTCGTGTACCCAATCCGGCGCCTGTTGCACAGGAGACGGCAGTTGCGTTGAACTGAATCCGGAAGATTGCGCCCTGACCTACGGAATATACATGGGCGACGGTACTGTATGCGATCCGAATCCATGCCAGGTTGCGACTCCCGGCGACAGTTGTCTTGTACCTCTCCCAATCGAATATACCGATTTACCATTTAGTGACCTGGGGCAAAGCACCTCTGGACATTACAATTTCTATTCGGATACATGTATGGGCATGTACGATGATGGCCACGAAATGATCTATGAATTGACACTGGACACCAGTGCCTGTGTGGAAATCATCTTCACTCCCCGTACCAAATGGACAGGGGTGACCCTCGATGATAGTTGTCCGCCGGATACCACTTCCTGCATTGCCTTGAGTACGGAGCGCGAAAATCGTATCCATGGCATCGAGTGCACCTGTCTCGATGCAGGAATATATTACATCATGGTTGACCGTGCGTTCGCCGGGGTAAGTAATTTCGATTTGGTGATCAACGAATGCAATGCGCCGTTAGGGGCCTGCTGCGTGGCTGGTGTCTGCACCGCCGTCAGTACCGAAAAGGAATGCGCCGCCATGAGCGGTACCTGGTTCGAAGGCTATGGATGTGAAGACTTCGACTGTCCAGAAGCGGCCGGTGATGCATGCTTGTATCCCGTATCCGTACAGGTACCGGGGGATACACCGTTCGCCGACCTGCATCAATCCACCTGCGGACGGAACGACGATTATCATTCGAGCTGTCTCATCAATTTCGATAACGGTGAGGACATCCTCTACAAGATTACGGTGACCACCGAATCGTTCGTTTCTTTTACCCTGGATCCTCACGACACCTGCCTCACCGGTATGACGATCGACGACAACTGTCCGCCGGACAACGACTGCCTCGCCTCTAGCACCAGCTACAATGCCTTGATTCACAGTATCCCGTGCATGCCTCTGGACGCGGGAGAGTACTATCTTATGATCGATACATGGCCGCCAGCAGGATGCATACCGGATTTCGATCTGATGGTAGATGTCTGTCCATTCAGCGGCATCTGTTGTGCACATGGTGACTGCTTCGATGATGTGCCCTATCGGGATTGCCTTACATTGAATTCCAGCGCGTTCTACGCCGATCAGAATTGCACTCACTTCTCATGTGAGTTGAATGGCGGCGAATACCCCCAAACGGCCATCCAGATCTTGAAAACACCGTACTCGAGTGTATTCGACAATCACTGGTATGACAGTTTCGGTCCCATCGGTAGCTGTGATAAACACTCAAAAGTGCCGCCGATGCACAACGATGCATGGTTCGAATGGTCGCCGGCAACGGATTGTGTCGCCACGGTAAGAGTGGACGAAAATACCTATGACGCGATCATGGTCGTGCGTGACGGCTCGTTAAACGAGCTGTATTGCGCGGATAATGGAATCGGGGGTGACCCCGAACAAATAGCTTTTTACGCTCATGCGGACACCGAATACCTATTTCAGATCGGCATCTCCTCGAGTTATCAATGGCCCGATGGCAGTGATACACTCTTCTCGCTGACATGCGAAGACAGGACCCAGGGAGCCTGTTGCCTTGCCTCTGGAGAATGTTTCGAATGCGACAACACCGACTGCACTGCGGCCGGCGGCGTATTTCTGGGAAAGGACACCACCTGCTTCTCCTGCTCCTGCCCCGAGCGGCCGGCCGGAGATACATGCGAGCTGCCGGTGGACATTTCGCTTCCCGGGGATCTGCCGTTTACGGACGTTGCTCAGACTACATGTGGCCGTGGCAGAAACTACTTTACTTCTTGTCTGAGTCAATATAGCTGGGGCGAAGACATCGTCTATCGATTGAATGTCAACCAGTGTTGTTGTATAAAAATACAGCTTGATGTACCTCAAAGCCAGGGATTGGGCCTCGCCGTGGATGACGAGTGTCCGCCATCCTCGCCATGCCTCGCCAGCGAGACCACATCTACGTCCCAGTTATGCCTGGAGTATCTGGAACTCGACAGAGGCACCTATTATCTCATAATTGATGGCGCAATGGACCACCGATGTATCGATTCGTTCTATCTCACTATCCAGGCAGGCAATCCGATCAACAGGGCATGTTGCATCAGAGGGGAATGTGTCGCCAATGTCACCGCGATGGAGTGCAGGGATATGGGCGGGTTATGGTTCGAAAGTGGATCATGTCCGGAATTCAGTTGCCCGGATTGGCGCGGTGGAGATTGCTCCGATCCCATATCGATGATGATCCCGGAAGATATTCCTTATCAGGATCAGAACCAGACAACCTGCGGTAGATCCGACAACTATCAAGACACCTGCCTGGAATTGTACGACGATAACGAGGAGGTGATCTACGAACTGCTGGTCACCAAGGCAGCCTGTGTCGATATCACCCTCCTCACAACCGATCTACCCATCGGTGGCATCGTCGCCATGGCCCTGGATCGCGAATGTCCGCCAGGGCTTTCCTGCCTTGCATATACCCAGGCATCCAGCAGTGAATACGGTGCCCGCCTGACGAATCTCAATCTCTCACCGGGTTTCTATTACATCATGGTTGACACCCGTTTCCCCGTGTACTGTCTCGACATGTTCATGCTCACTGTTGAAGAATGTCGGGAGAGGCCGGCCAACGATGAATGCTTCAATGCCTGCAAGATACAATCAACCTACCCGCCCGTCGTGACCGGCTCCACTTCGAACGCCACCAAGGATTGCCAAGACGTGTTGGACTTGCGCGCCGTATGGTATCACTTCGACGTGATCCATCATATCAACAAGGTAACCATTGACTACTGCACTACGGAGGATCCCATTTTCACGGTGGGTACGATTCTCTACCCGGCCCCGGACGATCCGGCCGTCGCCTGCCCCTCCGATTGCAGCGACTGGATACTCTGCGACATGGTGAATTGGCACCCATGCCCCAACAGCATTCAGCAGCCGGCCGTCTCCTGGACGATACCGGGTCCGGCCACCTATTATCTGCCGGTAAAAACCAATGACAGCACCGGACTTGGGATGGATTTCAGCTTCACCGTCTCCGTCGAGGATGAAAGCATTCCGAATGACGATTGCATCCGAGCGATGCCTATAGGCGAGGTAAGCGATCTGGCAATCGATACCTGGGACGCCACCGAGGATAACTTTGGTACCTGTGTGCTGGGTCCCAATTTATGGTACTGTTTCACCGCACCGCGAAGCGGACTGGCCGTGGCCTCGCTGTCGAACGCCGATGATGCGCTCACAATCGCCGCTTACGATACCTGTCGTTGTTTCCCGCTTGGATTCGAACTTGATTGCAGTGGAGTCGTTCGCGAAACGCACAGTGCGATTGTCTCGTTCGATATCGTCCAGAACGAACCGTATCTGATAGAGGTGGGCGGCACCGGCAGGGGACGGCTCGACATTACCTACCCCCCACCCATTCCTTCGCTGACATGCGTTGGTATCCTGTCATTGCTTGGCACTCTGGGCTGGCTGATGACCCGCAAGCTGCGCCGCGGTAAGTGACAACCACCCTGCGTCGATCACACGATGCTGTCGTACCAAACATCTACTGGTTTTCCGGACAATGCCTTTCCATTATTGGAGTGTCTTGCGCCGAGAAGCAATAACCCGAGGCCAACAAGCAGAACGACGGGGGACAGCCTGGCGGCGGACAGGGAAGCGCGGATTGCGGATCAAGAAATTGGGGAATGAGAATAACCTGGACCAGATCCTGGATCATAAGCTGCACAATAAGGCATGAACAGAGGGACAACGGCGGTCGACAAACGCAATGACGAGTGATGTGAGTGGTGAACACTCTTGTACGGCTGGGTGTCTGACACGATTACCGGCGGGTGGCGATAAGCCCGAACGCGGTTGCCAGGGAATCGCGAGAAGCGCTTCCACGGGAATCGTTACTGGAGGCAACCCGAACCTCCGGAAAGAGAGTAGTCCGACTCGACTCACAAAGCTATCGAAAGACGCGGCGGATGAAGCATCCCGAACATTCAACGGCCTCCAGCATTCTTGCGCACCCATGCGTTTTCGCGTAAATATTTTCCCCTGTAACTCTCGTTAACCTGCGCACCGGCGTTGCCGGTAGTAACCATCAAAGGTCATCCGATTCATTTCTTCTCTTCCACCAGCAACAGCTCCTCCAGTAAATCCTCCGGCACATCCGGATCGCCCGCCACCAGCACCGATTCCCGGCGGATATGCGCCGCCGTCCATGCGCGCACATCGCTCAGATGCGGCAACCCGGGCCTCCCCAGTAACGAACCCGGTCGTCGGCGGCGCGGGTAATCATGGAACAGCCCCTCGTATGCCTCCACCACCGATGCCGGCGCATCCCGCTCCCGCACATATCGCCGAGCCCGTTCCCCCAATACGCGCCGCGCATCAGGATCGGCCGCCAGCCGCTCCAGCACATCCACCAGTGCTCCTACCAGCGGCCGACCCAACGGCACCCGCACACAGGAATCCGCGGGATACTCGCGGAACTGCCGATAATCGGGAATGATCACCGCCCGGCCGCAACTCATCAATTCCCGCAAACAGGCGCTGGTCTCCCCCTGCGTTGGATACCGCAGGTTGACACCCACATCAACGCCATTCATCAGCGCCCACAACTCGCTTTTCGACACATACCCGGTGAAAGTCACCAGCTCTTCCACCTGTTGCTCGCGGCATTGAGCGCGCAAGGCATCGGCATTGTCCAGCGCCCCCACGACCAGCAGCCGCGCCGGCACACCACGCTGCCGCAGGACGGCCAGCGCCTGGAACAACTCCCGAAATCCCTTGTAGCTGGTGACCATGCCAAATGCACCAAGCGTAAATCCGGCTTCCAGTGTGTATTTTTCGCGCACCCCCCTCACATCCTCCATCGCCGCCACGGGCCGTGACGAATAAAACGGCACCACCCGCACCTCCGCTCCCGGCTGGTCCAGCCCGATGCGGCGCGCCGTCCACCGATTGTGCACCGCCACGCAGGCCGCCGATTCGATGACCAGACGATTCATGGGATACAGGTGAAACAGCATCTCCGCGTAAAAACCGCGAATGGTCAGATGTGCCGCCTGCCGGCCCCTCTCACCATGGCAATATACCATCTCATCAATGTACGCCCTTTGATCGCCCTTTCGAAGATGGCAATAGGCGAGGAAACGGTGCAGGTTCCAGTCGTGCAGCACCACTATCCCCGGGTGGACATACAGGCAGTTCATCATGAATCCATGGCAGACATTGTTGCCCACATGGTACATCACCGCCGCGAAAGGCGCTCTCGCATCCATCCACTCGAAATCACGATATGGATGCACCTGCACTCCCGGTGGCGCCACCACCGCCTCATCATACTCCGTGAAAACATGTACCTCGCGGTGTTCGGCCAATCCGGGTAACATCGCCGCCACATAGTCGGCAATGCCGTTCCGCAGGGGAGGCATCGGAGCGAAAAGAGCCAGCGTCGGGCGGCGCGCCGGCGCAGGATCGGCTTTCAATGCTCCATGGCCCGGCCGGTAAAATTGATGGAATCCTCGATCTTGTGCCACAGGTCATCCACACTTCGGGTCAACATACACAGATCGGCCGCGCGCCCCAGATCATCCCGGGCGAAATCCCGAAGCAGGGCCGCCTTATGGAACCCGGCCCTTTCGAACGATTCGACGAGCCCGGTATGTTTGGCCAATACGAAGCAATAGAGCTGCCTGAGACCCGCGCTGCGCGCCTGGTCGAACAAGTGCAGCACCAACTGCCGGCCAAGATTTTGCTGCTGAAACGGCGGTGCAATCGCCACCAGAATCTCGCCCACCTTGCCGGACCAGCCGTATCGGGGCCGCTTCAACAATCCGACTCCAACCACCTCATCGCCGCACCTGGCCAGTACTGCCTGATAAGAGCCACTGGCAAGCGCCAGTTCGAATTGCTTCATCTGCTGGGCGTCGTTCACTGCCAGCGGCAAAAAAAATCGCACCACATCGGGAAGCGAGCAGAGAAATCCGGCCAACTCGGTGATATCCTCGACTTCCAGCACCTCGCAGGTGAGTTCCCGGCCATTTGCAAGTGTGATCCGTTCCCTGTCGGTCATGACGGCTCCTTTCCTGAACCCGGGCGGAGACGATCCCCGTGCTCCGCCGACGACGCATGATGACGCCACAACGGTGGATACACCGCTCGTTTTCAGTATAACCGATCGGTGATGATTGGTGAACATCGGACAACAACACTGAATCCGCCGGCGGTGATCGGGAAAAACGGTATGCAGGCTCGGAGAACCCATTTCACACGGCACAACTCCTATCATGGATCATATCGCCCGACAAAACACGGTGAGTAGCCCTGACGAGAGCGGTTCTCACCACCGGAAACATTGCACACCAACACTTCACAACGAACATTACAACTTTCGGGGTACGACCCCATCGGAACCCGTCGGGAGTTTACGTACCTTTCAAGACACCAGCTTCAGAACAGTCGCAAGATGTTCGGCACCATCAACCGCGACAGGATCGTCATCATCACCACCGCCAGCACCACCGTCACCAGTGCTTGCCTGCGATTCAGGCCGTGCAGTTTCTCCAGAGCCGCCACCAGGGTCACCACACCCCATATTTTTCCACCGTTGGACAGCAGTGAACCCAGTACAGGCACATACTGGACAACCGTCGCCCAGCCCATGATGGAAACGAACGCCAGCAGCAGCAGGATTTCCCGGTATTCCAGGCGGAGCCCGTAGATACGCCACGCCAGATTCACCAGCAGCCAGGCGCCGGCAGCGACCCAGGCCAGCATCAAGGGAGGATTCCAAAGCAAGCCGGCGGGCTCCAGGCGTCCCGTAGCGGCGGCCAGCGCCCCCATCACCACGATCACCACCGCGGCATAAATGGCTTCCGGCCGCGACCGGTACCGGCAGAACGGCTGCGGGTTCAACCGCGCCAGGTCCACGGCGGATGACAGGGCGGCGAAAAACGCGACAGCAGGTCCGATGCCTGCCGGCGGCTCACATCGTTTGATCATCGTCACCCCGCCGGACCAGCACCCGGCTCACCGCGTCCCTCCAGCCCGCCAGCCGGCGCTCCCGCTCCGCTTCCGCCATCCCCGGTTCGAAGCGCCGCTCACTCCGATGGAACCGCGCCAGCTCCTCCGCCCCATTCCAGAAGCCTACCGCCAATCCCGCCAGGAACGCGGCACCCAGCACGGTGGTCTCGATCATGGCGGGCCGATCCACCGGACAATCCATGATATCCGCCTGAAACTGCATGAGCAGATTGTTTCGGCACGCCCCGCCATCCACCCGCAACGCCTCGATCGACACGCCTGCATCACGCCCCATGGCCCGCAACAGATCATGAGACTGGTACGCAATGGACTCCAATGTCGCCCGGGCAATGTGCGCCCGATTCGTTCCCCTGGTCAATCCAAGAATGGCCCCTTTCGCATACATATCCCAATACGGCGCACCCAGCCCAACAAAGGCCGGCACCACGTACACGCCATCACTGTCCTCCACCTGGGCCGCTAGCTTCTCCGACTTGGCCGACTCGTCGATGAACCGCAACTCATCCCTCAACCACTGCACCGCCGCGCCTGCGATAAACACCGAACCCTCCAACGCAAAGCATGGAGAACCATCGGCCGCACAGGCCAGCGTCGTGAGCAGCCCATTTTTGGACGCAATAGCCCGTTCACCCGTGTTCATCACCATGAAACAACCGGTGCCATAGGTGTTCTTCACCATCCCCGGCGCTACGCATAACTGTCCGAACAACGCCGCCTGCTGATCGCCGGCAATACCCCCGATGGGTACCGGCACGCCCGTCAACTCCGGTGTCGTACTCCCGAACCCCGCGCTTGACGACTTCACTTCGGGCAACATCGATCTCGGCACCGTTAATTCCGCCAACAACCGATCATCCCATTCCCTTGTATGAATGTTGAACATTAACGTCCGCGACGCATTGGTCATGTCCGTCACATGCAATCCGCCACCGGACAGGTTCCACACCAACCAGGAATCGATCGTACCGAAACACAACCCGCCCCGTTCAGCACGATCCCTCGCACCCGGCACCTCATCCAGCAACCACTTCACCTTGGTGCCGGAAAAATACGCATCCAGCACCAGTCCGGTAGCGGCCGAAAATATCTCCGCCAATCCCTTCTCCCGCAACTGGTCACAGATCTTCGCCGTGCGGCGGCATTGCCAGACGATAGCCCGATGGATTGGCTTCCCGGTCAGCCGGTCCCAGACCACCGTGGTCTCACGCTGGTTGGTGATCCCGATACCCCTGACCTGTGCCCATTGCACGTTGGCGCTATTTAACGCCTCCTGCAACACCCGCCAGGTCACCTGCCAGATTTCCTCGGCATCATGCTCCACCCATCCCGGTTTCGGGTAATACTGGGTGAACTCAGAGTAAGCCCCGGCGACGATGTGCGCCTCCCGATCGAATACGAACACCCTGCTGCCGGTGGTACCCTGATCGATGGCCACGATGTAGTCCGCTTTCACGACTGGTATCCTCCCTCCAATCCCTTTCCCATCACCAGCGGAAAAGGCTTGATCGGCTTGGTCAAGCGTCCATGAATGTGCGACAGCATAGCATAATGGCCGATGCCGGTGAAGAGAGGCCGGACCAGGGAGGGGGAGGTTCACCAGCGGCACAGGAGTGGTGACCAATGGGGATGGAATGGGATAGGAGCAGCGAGGCATGGTGGACGCGGAAGGCAATAGAAACTCCTGTTCCCGGCACTTCCCGGCGAGGCCGGGAACGGGGCGGCGGAGGAAGCCTGGGTACCCGTTGACGGCTGGAAACGCCGGACGTACTTTATACCCCTGGGAACTGTGACAGGGACCGGCGGCTATACCGTCCGCCGCCACGCCGGTCAGCCGGCTACCGCACACTCTGGATATGGAGGTGAAGCATGTCGGAGAAACTCAAATCCTCGTGGGAACTCGCCCTGGAACGTATGGCCAACAAGGGTGAACCACTGTCCGAAACCCGCCTCAGCCCGGAACAAAAATCGCGTATAGAGGAAATAAAAGCAGCCTATACCGCGCGACTCGCCGAACGTGAAATCATGTTCAGGAGCGAACTCAACAAACTCGCCGGTGCAGTACCGCCCACGGAGTATCACGGCAAACGTGAGGAACTGGAGGCGCGTTACAGGACCGATACGGCATCCCTTCGCGAGGAAATGGAGTCCCGGCTCGCGAAGCTGCGCGGCGGTGACGGGGAGTGAAGAACGGGCCATTTCACACTCGTGACGATCCATCGATGGAAGCGATCATCGTGGACAGCGCCTCATGATCAGCCCCGGCGAACTGGGCCGATGGCTGTTCTGGTGGCCCTTCCGCCGCCTCGTCCAGATCCT
>JAFGDC010000356.1 GCA_016932295.1 candidate division CSSED10-310 bacterium | reverse complement strand
ACCGACCGTGAACTGGCGCTGCAGTTTAACCATCTCACCGCCGCCGAAGCCGGTGCATTCGCCGCCGAGGCTGGTGTCAAGCGCCTGGTGCTCAATCATCCTTCCCGCCGTTACCACGGCAACTACCGGCAGTTGCTGAACGAGGCGCGCCGGTGTTTTACCGCCACTGACATCGTTCCCTACAAAGGCGGCTTATACCAACTGTGAGGATGCTCAGACACCGCTGAACGGAAGACCTGTCGGTGAACCCTCGCCTTCGAGCGGTGTACCTGCGTCCTCGTGCGCGAACGTGTGGATGGTTCGGTCGAGTCCGAAGCCGTAGTAGAGGAAATGGATCTGGAACCCGCCGCTGGTGGGGGTGATCACCAGGTTGCGGGTGAACAGACTGGCTGTCCGATCTGCGAACGAGGGCGGATTATCGTCCGGGTGAACATGAAAATACCCAACATAATAACCCTCCGGCGCTTCATCCGCGATGCGCCGGTAGAAAAGCGGCCTGGACGGCAGGTAGCTGAGTCGCGCCATGGTGAGGTAGAGGTCCACGAACATGTCGGTGCGTTTTACCCGCGCCATTCCGGTGTATCCTTCGATCTCGCGCAGGAAGACGGCAAGTTGATCCCGGACCAGGAGGAACTTGTTTTGATGTTCCCGGATGAGCGCAAGCGACTCATCTGTATCATGCCGCGCTGCCGAAATGGCACTGGTCAGCTCGAGATGCGCGCTTGCTACGGGAAAAAAACGCAGAACCGGTTGGGAACCTTCCGGGTCGATCATGGTGACAAACCCACCTACCTCGGTGAGTGAATTCCTGTCCAGAGCGATCATTCGATGCACTCCGGCAATCGTGGCGAGTGAATTCAGACAGCGCCCGATTGCGGATGGTTCCAACCAGGCAGCGGGAATCGCCTGGTTGCGTTGGAGAAAACGATCGAGCCGGTGGAGCGCCCGCGCCTCGGTATCACTGGTCGACAATGCTGCCAACAGCGATGGTGAGGCGCTGCGACGCGGCATGATGGCCACGTGGAGCGCGCGCCCTCCGTCAAGGTGCGCCGTGGCGAAACTGGTCCGGGGCTGGTCTTTCAAGATGCTCTGTACCCAGTGTCCCCAGCCGGCATAGCCCATTGAAGCCGCAGCAGGTGTTCGGATGTCGTATTCACCAGGCGCCGATTGTCCGGCCGGCGCTGTCACCGTATCTCCAGGCAGGCTGAGTGAGTCGCTCAACACGAGTTCAGTGGTCGCGTCGCTCCACAACCAGGCCTCCAGTATGGCATGTGAATCGTTCGCATGAAGCTGTTCAAGCAGTCCACGCAGCTCCGCTTCGCTCAGCCGGCGGGGTTGCCGACAGCCGGTTACCGTGACCAATAACAGGATATTCAGGAGGATTTTGAGTCTCTTCATCACACGGATTGAACCCCCCAGGACGGTAAAAGTTCATTTTGCGGCCCGACTCATGGGTTGTGGTATCGAACCGGTATCACCTTGGGTGTGCCTCGCTCGGTTTGAATAGTACTTCCAGTCAATGCTGTCTGAATCGGCGGATTCAAGAGATGGATGATGTATCGAAATAGTTGACGTGAGCCCGAACTGTAGTAAACATGATGAAGTTTTACGCATTTCCATGGCGTATCGTGAAGGAGTGCCATGAGGTTGGCTGCGGTCTGCACAGCGCTGAGTCTCCTCGGTTTGATTTGGATTGGTGTGCCGTGGTTGCTGGCGGTCATGACGCCGGATGGTGAATTGAGCGGTCGTGCCGTTGACGCCCTGTGGGTTCTGCAGGCGGCGGCGAGTTTCCTGGTGGTGGCGGCGGTGGTCCTGCGCAGCGCCGGCGGGGTGTCGCACCACACGTCATGGTGGCTGGAACCGTGTTCGCTCACATTGGAATGGCGTCGCCTGATTGTGACCGGCTGCCTGTTGGGTGCATTGGCCGGCTCGCTGCTGTTTCTCCGGCCGCCGGTGGACGATGCCTTCATCAGCTACCGTTACGCGGCCAACGCCGCTCAGGGTAAAGGCCTGGTCTTCAATGAACACGAGCGTGTGGAAGGATACAGCAACCTGCTGTGGATCTTGTTGCTCGCGGCTTTGATGCGGGCAGGATCGGATCCTGTGGTCACCTCACAGGTCATAGGGATCGCCGGTGCATGCGGGGCGATTGGAGTTGCGGCCGCCTATCTCGTCGGGGCGGATCGTTCTCCGCTGGAGCGTGCCGGGGCGTTGTCGCTGATGCTGATGAACGTGGATTTTTATTCGTGGGCCAGCGGAGGATTGGAGACGTCCCTGCATGCCCTGCTCATCACGGGGGCAGTGATTGCGATGTTGCGCCACAAGGAGGCGGCTGTTTCCCTGCTCCTGGCCCTGGCGGTTCTCAATCGCACCGATGCGGTGGTAACAGCAGTGTTGCTGCTGGCGCTGCTGATCCGTGAGAAATCGTCTTCCTGGCGACTGGCGGTTGCACCGGCGCTGGCGGTCGCCGGTCATGGCCTCTTCAGCTTGATGTACTATGGCGCTGTCCTGCCCAACCCTTTCTACGCCAAGCTGAGTGGCGGTCTCTGGCGACTACTGCTGGGCGTTGCCTATCTCGCGGACTGCTGGCGGGATTCCGTCATCGGTCCGGCTGCTGCCGTCTTTCTGGCGATCGGCCTGTTCGTCTGCGTCAAAAAGGCGGCTCACTTGGGCGACGCCCGGCGTGAGTTGCCGGCGATGATAGGTGTTGTGACTCTGGAGACGGTGTACGTGGTGCTCTCCGGAGGCGATTGGATGCCCGCCTGCCGGCGTTTCCAGGCGATATCACCGGTGGTGGCGCTGCTGGGGGGGCAGGTGCTGGTGGAAGTGGTTCGGTGGTGTCGCGCCCGTCGGTCGGCCCTCTTGCGCTGGATGATCCGGGTGATGGGCCTGGTTTTGCTGGGGGTGGTCGGAACCCGGTTCGGAACGGCAGTGATAGGCACCGCGGTCCGTTTTGAACCAGCCATGGTCCTGCATTCCGTTTATGATGAGGAGGTTGACTGGATCGTCAAGCATGTGGATTCGAGCGATGTACTGGCGGCGGAAAATATCGGGCGACTCGGATATTACTCCGGCGCCGTCATGATCGATCCGCTCGGATTGATCGATACACGGATCGCGCGGCTGCCCGGCCTGCTTCATGACAAGACAGATGTGACGTACGTGCTGGCTCGGCGGCCCGACTGGATCACCCTGAATCTCGAACTGTACGAAAACGGCAGGATTCGAGGGCATACGGGATTCAGCGAACAGATGCGGGGGAACGAGGGATTTCTCGATGGCTATGAATTGATGGCACGGATTAAAGGATGGGCCATCCGGAATGGTTGGATTTATTTTCATATCTATCGAGCAAGATCGATGCGGGAGCCGGGTGGCGCATCGGATGAAATGATCAATGAATTCCATGGCGCGGAGAAGGGTGGTGGGTATGGTTTCTGATCCGCCGCGGGGACGCTGTCCAACAGAGATTCTGGCGTTCGCCGGAATCCTGGGTCTTGCGGTGCTGTTCAGGATGTATGGACTGCGCAGCCTCGATATGTGGCAGGACGACGTCTGGACGGTGTACCTGGCGGACCACCTGGTATCGTTCGCACGGCACGGCGCTTTCTGTGTGGACATGCCGCTGTTTCCCGCCACGATCAAAGTATGGATGTGGATGGGTGGCAGGGAGATGAGCTACCTCCGCATGGTATCGGTCCTCCTCGGGACCGGCGCGGTGGCGGTTGTCTATTTCCTGGGGCGCCGTTACCTGGACAAGGCAGGCGGCGTCCGGGCCGGGTTGCTGTTCGCCTGTTCGCCGTTCACCGTGTACTATTCCAGGGAGATCAGGTCCTATGCTTTGACGCTGTTGTTGTCGGCGCTGGTATTGCGGTCCTTCATGAAGATGAATGAAGGCCGGAGCATGATTCCGTTCATCGGCTTCGCCAGTTTGCTGGTGCATACGCACTACATGAATTTTCTCATGTTGCCCAGTCTGGCAATCTACCTGCTGCGTGATCATCGGGAGCGACCCGGCCGGCTGCGTGGGTTTTTCAAGGCCGTTCTCGTCGTGATCGGGGCGAGTCTGCCGTGGCTGATCAGTAACACGCTGCCGGAAGTGATCGCCATGAGCAGGAGCGAGGGGTGGTGGGTGCCGCAGCCTTCACCCCTGGATCTCTTGTTCATGTTGAAGGCGTGGCTGGTGGGTTTCGGGGCGTCGGACACTCTCGGGATAGGGCTTGCCGTACTGGTTGCCGGATGCATCTCGGTCGCGTTCGTCATCCGGCGCGGCGCCGGACTGCCGGAGATCGTGCGGGTTGGTGCGATCATCTGCATCCTGCCGCCGGTCGGCGTGCTGCTGGTGTCTCGAATCACCAGTGAATCGGCCTTCGTATCCAGGTATTTCATGTTTTGTCTACCAGGATTCTGGCTCATCGTCGCCTGGCTGTTGGGCACGATCGCTTCCGCCCGGGGGCGGCGGCTCGGGCTGGCCGTACTGCTCGTCATGTTTCTTTTTGCCCACAAAGCGCAATATGGTAACCGGTTGCAGGTGGGAAGGAGCAATCCCGGTGTGCATCCCCGGCACGATTATGCCGGTGCCGCCGCTTTCATACGAGCGGGTTGGCGGCCTGGCGACTGCATCGGTCACACGTGTACCGCGGCGTTCGTTGTTTTCAGGTACTACCATCTGGCTGACCTCGGACAGAGCTGTTTGTCAGCGGGAGAGATACCGTTGGATATGTTCTTCAGGACATATCCCATCCCATCGCTGCCATCACTCGTACCCGAACAGATGCGGCGGCTTCCCGAAGATGCCGCATCGGGCTGCGGGCGGTTCTGGCTGGTTCTTTCGTGTTTCCTCGAACCGGGCCGCAACCGTGACAATGCTGAGTCTGTTCAGGCCTGGTTCGATGCGCACTGCGTTATGAGGAGCGAATGGCGTGGCACCGGCGTAGGTGTGCGATGCTATGAACTGACGGAATAGTGAGAAAGGGATGGAGATGCGTTGGGTCGCGCTCCCCGGTGCGGGCGGCGCCGTCCCGCCCGTGATGCCGATTCCGCGTGGTCGGGATGGCGACAAGCGGTGCATGACATGGTAAGATCATTTCAATTCAAGGAGGGTGATAATGAAGTTGCGGTTGATGGTGTTTATGGTGGCGGTGCTTGTCTCGACCAGTTCCCTGACTGGTTGCATCTGGGTGGACGATTGGGATGAATGGCTTTATGAAAGGGTGATATTCGACAACCATACGGGCTGTTACGTCGATTGTTACATCGATGGGTATTACGAGGTGACGGTGCGGCCGCATGATGAGTCGAGGATCAAGGAACGGCACCTTGAAGGCCGGCGCGAATTCTATGCCCGTTCCACCGATGGACTGATAGAATGGGGTCCGGATTATTTCTTTCTGGATGAAGGTGAGACCGTGGTGATCGACCTTTATGATGGTGGCTGGACGCGCTCATCGGCTCCGGCGGAGGTCGGTCCGGCGGCCCCCTGAGTGAGACCTGGCGAGTCACTATCCCACTGGCGGCCGTGCGTTTGGTAATGGTCTTGTGATGGTTTGATGATGTGAGGAAGGAAGTCTGATGGTCTGGAATGCATACTCTACGTTGAAGTTGAACGCCGCCTGCGGCGCCAAGGATATTGAACGGGCGGCGGAGGCGCTGTCGCCGGCGAAGCAGTTCCAGATGATGGTGGATGATCTGCAGCGTGGAGCCATCGAATGCGCAGTGTTCGGTGAACGGTTGCTGGAATTGGTGCAGCGACTGTTGGCATTGCGTATGTTGATGTCCGACGAGAGTCGTGTGGAGCACGATCGCCTCCTCAAAGAGGCGGAACGGGAAGGCCGTGTGGTACGGGGGAAGCCAGCATCGAAGAAGTCAGGCAAGGTTGAGCGTGCTGCGGCTCATATGTCGGATGAGGTGTTTCAGCAGCAAGTGGAAGCGCTGACCGCATGGGTCCAACGGGGGAAGTGGTTCGAGTTCGCGCGTTTTTCATCCGTGGCTGGATCCGGGAACGCCGCGGAGTGTTCGCGGCGGGTTCTGGCCGGGTTCACGGTGGAGATGATTCAGGAAATGATTCAGGACGTGGACGGGCCGACGTTCTCGGTTGATGCTCCAGGATGGCTGTCGCGCTGGGAGGCGGCGGAAGAGCTGGGCGGGGTGCAGTCGATCGATGAGGCGGCCATGGCGGCGGCGCGCGCCGCTGTTCCCAAGTTTCGCCGCCGCCGTCGAAAAAGCGCTCCGGACGGTGAGGTGGATGCTGTCGAACTGCACGGCGAACTGGTGAAGCGTGCGGTACAGCACGGCGATTTGATGTTGTTCAACGAACTCATGTCGATCGATCGCATCCATCGGGTGGACTATTGGCAGCAGCGGCTGATGACGATTCCGGAGATGCCGGTGGCTGGAGCCATCTTGTCTGTTCGTGGTGATCTCCAGGCGGATCGGGCGATGTTGCTGGACAAACTGGCCTGGAATGCCTGTCGTCTGGGGAAGACCGCGGTGGCGGCGGCGGCGTGGAAGAATCTGGGCGTTCTGGATGCATACATATTCCTGCTGCTCGATCGCGCCTTCCAGAGTCTTGCCGGCGGTGAGTATGATCTTGCCGCGACACTGCTGGTGGTGGTCTCAGGCCTGGAGAATCCACTTGGGCCGCGGCCTGAAGAGCATGGCCCCCGGCTTCATTATCGTTGTCTCCAGCCTGATACCGCATGCATCACCAGGGAGAGTGACGAGGTCATCGCGGTCGTGGGACTGGAGTTGCTGCTGGGTGGACCGGTCTGGCGGTCGCGTTTCGCCGGACTTCCGCATGAAATGCTGCGGCGCTTACTGGAGGCTGTTCTGAACCTGGTCGACGGGAGCTTCCAGATGTTTGAAGACCGCTTCGCGGAATTGGCGGCGCGGGGTCGTGAAGTGATTGCGAACAATGACATAGAGAACCCCGGATTCCGTCAGTTTCCTCCCGAATTACTTGATTTCCAGTGGGCTCTCCTGGGTGACCTTGAGGGTATTTATGATCAGCGGCCGCCGGTCAAGGACACACTGCGGGAGGAGGCAGTGGAGTCGTTGATTTCCGAGGATGCATCCGCGGTCAACAAGAAAGAACTCGAATTGTCCGCATACCAGGTGTTGAGCGTGGTTGCCGCACGGCATCCACTGGTGGTTCTGCTGGTATGCCTGTCTCATTTTCGCGATCACATCTTCCTGGTACCTGCCAGGGACAGGCTGTTCAATACGCCACTCGGCGAGGACCGCCGGGGGACGTTGTTGGAGGAACCCAGCCGGGGGCGGGTCGCGGCGACGGGTGAATGACGGAAATGGTTGGAAGTGGTTCAAGTGGTTGGAGGTTGATGATGAGGAATGTGAAGATCATATACCCATTGCTGGTGGGTTTGTTCTTGAGTGTTGCGGTCGGCGCGGATTCCGGCCCCATTTACATAGTAACGATTGATGACGCCATCACACCCATCACCACGGAATATGTGAACGAAGGGCTGGCGGCCGCGGAGGAGGCCGATGCCGAGTGTTTCGTCATCTTGTTGAACACTCCCGGCGGGCTGGTCAGCAGCACCTGGGATATTGTGGTGTCGCTCATGAACGCCTCGGTGCCCACGGTGGTCTATGTGTATCCGCGGGGTGCCCGGGCGGCTTCCGCCGGGCATTTCATCACCTATTCAGCCAATGTGGCCGCCATGAGTCCGGCCACCAACATCGGGGCGGCACACGTGGTCTCCGGGGACGGCAGTTGGCCGGAGGAGGAAGACAAGGACGGTCGTTTCAAGCGGTTGGAGAAGATTCTGGAGCGGCTGGAGCAGGCCCAGGAGGGCAGGGAGGACAGCGGGGAATCGCGGGACGAGTCGGGCGGGGAGGCCCCGGAGGAAGAAAGTCATCCGGCCGGCGGTGAGGTGATGGCAAAGAAGATTATGAACGATACGGTGGCCAAGATCAGGGCGATAGCGAAGTTTCGCGGCAGGGATGAGACGTTCGCCGAGCAGGCGGTGCGGGAAAGTGTCTCGCTCACCGAGGAGGAGGCGCTGGGGCGTGGCGTGATTGATCTGGTTGCGACCAGCGTGGATGATTTGATCCAGCGGCTGGACGGCAGGGAAGTGGTGCTGCCCGGCGGCGTGCGGATGTTGGCCACCGCGCGGAGTCCGGTGGTGTATTACCACATGAACTGGCGCCTGCGTTTTCTGCAGACCCTGGCCAATCCCAACATCGCCCTGGCATTGTTGAGTCTCGGAGGGATGGGAATCATGATCGAGGTCTGGCACCCGGGCTTGATTTTTCCCGGTGTCGTGGGGGGATTCTGCCTGGTGCTCGGTTCAATGGGCCTGCAGATTCTGCCCATCAATTATGCGGGATTGCTGCTGTTATTACTGGCCTTCGTGCTGTTTGTGCTCGAGTTCAAGGTGCCCAGTTTCGGTTTGTTGACTATGGGGGGAGTGGCTTCTATGATTTTAGGAGCCATGATTTTAATCGATACGCCTTTCAAATTTATGCGGGTTTCTCTGTCGTTCGTGCTTCCTCTGGCCTTCACCATCGGTCTCATCACTGCCTTGCTGGTGACGCTTGTCACTCGCGTGCACCGGTTGCGTACCCATACTGGAGTCGATGGCATGGTTGGCATGTCGGGGGTGGTCAAGCGATCGTTGGAACCAGAGGGGACGGTACTGGTGCATGGTGAGCTGTGGCAGGCGGTGAGTGATGAGCCGTTGGCCGCCGGAGCCAGGGTCAGGATCGAGCGTGTCGAAGGATTGAAGGTCATCGTTTCACGGCTGTGAATTGTGTCAACCATATGACCGGGTGGGGGTGTGCAATCCACCCGCCCGGCGAGCAAAGGAGGACGTCATGCCCTTTTCGTTACCTGTTATTGTCATCCTGTTCATAGGTTTCTATCTTCTCAGTGCCATCAAGATTCTGAAGGAGTACGAGCGCGCTGTCGTGTTTCGGCTGGGTAGGGTGCTGGGAAAAGAGAAAGGCCCTGGCATTATTTTCATCTTTCCCCCCATCGATAAAATGGTACGGGTGGGGTTGCGGCTGGTCACCATGGATGTGCCACCGCAGGATATCATTACCAGGGACAACGTGTCGGTGAAAGTGAACGCAGTGATATATTTCAGGGTTATGACACCGATACGGGCGATCATAGAGGTTGAAAACTTCCTGTTCGCCACGTCCCAGTTGGCTCAGACCACCTTGCGTAGTGTGGTGGGAACGGTTGAACTGGACGACTTGTTGGCATCCCGGGAAAAGATCAATCACCGCCTGCAGGAAATTCTGGATGAAAGCACCGATCCCTGGGGGATCAAGGTGTCCAATGTGGAGATCAAGCATGTCGATCTGCCCTCCGAGATGCAGCGTTCGATGGCGCGGCAGGCCGAGGCGGAGCGCGAGCGGCGCGCCAAGGTGATCAGCGCGGAGGGCGAGTTCCAGGTTGCCCAGAAGCTGTTCGAAGCAGCCAAGATCATCAGCACTCAGCCTATGGCCCTGCAGATGCGCTATTTGCAAACGCTCTCGGAAATCGCATCGGAGAACAACACCACTACCATTTTCCCTCTGCCTATTGAACTCTTCAGGCCATTCCTCGAACGACCATCGCTTGAAAAAGAGTAAGTTTCCAGCCTCGTTTCCTTGACTGTCGGGACGATTGGATTTATAGACGGCATTGTGTGACGCGTGGACTGTCCGGTGGATCATGCTGCCGACGGCCCCCGCGTCCGGGCTGCGTATTGCACTCGATGGTATCGAGTGGTATCATGCGGCGGTTGAGGAAGGTCCTGACCCTGACTTCACGCTTGACTCCGCTTGCGATGGTGGGATTGGAAGGCGAGAAACCAGCATGGCGAAAATTGATCAGTACCTCCAGAAAACCATCGAATATGGTGGATCAGACCTGCACATCTGCGTCGATCGTCCGCCTCTCATCCGGCTCAAGGGCGCCCTTGTCCCCCTGATAAAACAACCTCTCAATGTCCGGCAGACCAGAACGCTCATCATGGAAGTGCTCGACCCCACGCAGCGGCAGGGGCTGCTGGCTCGGGCGGAAGTGGATTTCACTTACAAGATGGGTCCGTCGCAGCGGTTTCGTTGCATCGGGTATCGCCAACGGGCTGGAATGGATGCAGTGTTTCATGTCATCCCGAACGCCATTCCGCCTCTTGCCAGTCTGGGCCTGCCCGAGGTCGCCTATGAATTCTGCAAGCTGAACCAGGGGCTCGTGCTGGTGACCGGACCTCGCGGCTGCGGGAAGTCCACCACTCAGGCATCGTTATTGGATTACATCAATGAAACGGCCAGGCGGCACATCATCACGCTGGAGGATCCCATCGAGTTCCTCCACAGCAACAAGCAGTCGCTTGTCAACCAGAGGGAAGTTGGCCGGCATGCCCTGAGTTTCGCCAGCGCGCTGCGGCAGTCGCTGCGAGCGGATCCGGATATTATCCTGGTGGGTGAGATGCGGGATCTGGAGACGATTTCCATGGCCATTACCGCGGCGGAAACCGGGCATCTCGTGCTGGGCACGCTGCATACGGTCTCGGCTGTTCAGACCATCGATCGCATTGTCGATATTTTCCCGGGCACACAAAAATTACAAATCCGCCAGATGGTGTCTGAATCACTGCGCGGTATAATCTGCCAGCAATTGATACCAGACCTGGGCGGTCAGCGCATGGAGGTCGCCGTCGAGATCCTCGTGGGAATCGGTTCCATTGCGAATCTCATCAGGGACGGTAAGACATACCAGATTCCATCCATCATGCAGATGAGTAATCACATGGGGATGCAGCTCATGGACGATGCCCTGGTGCGACTGTTGCGACACCGGAGCATATCTTACCAGGATGCAATCATCAGGGCGGTGGACAAGAAAAAATTCATGGAATTTGCGCGCGCGCGTTGAGGATGAACGGTTCATGAGCAAGAAAATTGATTTCTTCCTGAAGATCGCCAAGGACCGCAATGCTTCGGATCTGCATTTTACGGTCGGGTCGCCGCCGATAATCAGGGTGAACGGCGAGCTGTCCAGTCTGGATTATCCTCCCATTACCAATGAAATCGCCAGCAGTGTGCTGTTCGAATTGCTGAACGAGGACCAGTTGGATCGGTTCGAGCGACAGCGGGACATGGATTTCGCTTACATGGCGAAGGGTATTGCCCGGTTCAGGGTGACCATTTTTTACAAGGAAAATGGAGTGGGTGGCGTCTTTCGTCTCATCCCGGATGTTATCAAAAGCCTGGAGCAGCTCAATCTGCCGCACATGTTGGAAACCTTCGCGCATCTGGACAAGGGCCTGGTGCTGGTGACGGGGGCGACGGGCAGCGGCAAGACGACTACCCTGGCGTCGATCATAGACATCATCAATCGATCCGAACGCAAGCACATCGTCACCATCGAGGATCCAATCGAATTCGTGCATCGCAGCAAAGAATGTCAGATCACGCAGCGGGAGGTGGGGATCGAGACGGAATCGTTTCATACGGCGTTACGAGCCGCCAGCCGCCAGGATACGGATATCATTCTGGTGGGTGAGATGCGCGACCTTGAGACGGTTTCCATGACATTGTCCGCGGCCGAAACCGGTTTATTGGTCTTCGCCACCGTCCATACCATCAATGCGGTGAAAACCATTGATCGAGTGATCGATGTCTTTCCCGAAGAAGAACAGAACCACGTCAGGTACATTCTGGCGCAGACCCTGCGGGGGATTCTTTCCCAGCAGTTGCTGCCTGCCACGGGCGGCATTGGGCGGGTTCCGGCCGTGGAAATCATGATAGGCACGCCTGCTATCTGCAACGTTGTCAGGGAAGGCAAGACCCATCAACTCACATCACTGATCCAGGCCGGACGCCGCGAGGGGATGCAGACCATGGATCAGAGCATTGTCGAGTTGTGCCGGCGGGGCCTCATCACCCAGGACATTGCGTATCATCGTATTCAAGACAAGAGCCTGTTGGGTCGCGCCACTGCCTAGAGGCTGATGCGGGGCTGACTGCAGGGCGGCGGGGGGAGTGGTGCGTCCGCGGGGCGGCGCGCGAGGATCATGATGTGGTCCGGGTTTGGTTGTCTCGTTGTCGCGGGTGTCGGATGTGGCTGCGCGTCGCCGTCTTGTATACTATATAAATATAGAGATGCCTACATTATTAAAATCCTGCGTCAGGATCCGGCTGGGTTCCGGCGGCGGGAGAGGAGGGGGCGGCGATGAGTGAGCGGTATCGCAAGGCGGGAGTGGATATCGAGGCGGGTGCCGAGTTCGCCAGGTGGATCGGCGAACGGTCACAGGGTGTTTCGCGGGTGGAGATGGTCGGTGGGCCGGGGGGATTTT
>JAFGDC010000355.1 GCA_016932295.1 candidate division CSSED10-310 bacterium | reverse complement strand
TCTCGCCGGAAGCGGCTCCGGCTGGCTGGTCGTCGCCACGGTTACCGCCTGCTGGTTGAGCTGCGTGGCAACATCATCCGTCATGGCTGCTCCGCGGAGATCCATCGATATGACAGGCGGTACATTCGTGTATGGCGAATCCCACCATCCCCTGTCATTCGATCCTGTCACCTCCAGCGACCCTGTTACCCATCGATTGTCGGAACTCCTGTTCAGCAGCCTGATGCGTGTTGACGAGCACGGCGAAGCGGTGCCTGAACTCGCAACCGGATACGATGTTTCGGAGAATGGCTTGATCTATACGTTCCATCTGAGGCGGGATGTGACCTGGCACGATGGCACGCGGCTGACCGCCGATGATGTCAGGTTCACCTGCGACCTCATTCGCCATCCCGTCACCCAAACAGCAATGAGGGTGGTCCTCGATTTCATCGCTGGAGTAAGGGTTGTCGATTCGTTCACCGTCAGGTTCACTCTCCGCCGCCGCGTCTTCAATCCGCTTGGCCGGTTCTGCTTCAAGATCCTCCCGCGGCATAAGGTCGATGCCGGGTATCTGACGGTCGATTCGCCATTCAGCAGGCAGCCTGTCGGCAGCGGACCCTACCAGCTCGCCACGGTCAGGTCGGACGGCAGCCTGGAACTCGTCGCCAATGAACAGTGGTTTCATGACCGTCCCCGTATCGATCGCATCATTGTGCGTTTTTTTGAGAATCGAGAGCGCCTCGCCGAGGCACTGCTCGACAGGTCCATTCACTGCATTCCCGTCATCCAGGCCAGAGATGCGGCGCGATTCGACCGGGTTGGCGGCATCGGCCTTCATGGCTACAACGCACTGACCTTTTCATGTTTTGCCCTCAACCAGCGCAATGAGCACCTGGCCCGGCCGCTGGTGCGCCAAGCCCTGACCATGGCGATCGACCGCGAGCGCATGCTCCTGGTTCTCCTGCAGGGGCAGGGGACCGTCATCTCCGGTCCGTTTCCACCCGGTTCCTATTCCTGCAATCCCTCCATTCCGCCCATCCCTTACAGCCCCCGCGGCGCCAGGCGGCTTCTGGCCCGCGCCGGTTACGAGGACACCGATGGAGACGGCGTGCTGGAATACGATGGAGTGCCGTTACGCCTGGCCATGATAGCGGTGGGTGAAGATCCATTGGTCCGTCGCATTTGTACAACCGGGAAGGACTACCTGCGTGAGGTGGGGGTGGCAGTCGATCTCCGCTATGCAAGCAGGGCGGGCTGGGAGGCAGCGGTGCTCCGCGCGCACGATTTCGATGTAACTCCCGCCTCCTGGCTATTCGATGATGCGGTTGATATTACATCACTTTTCCACTCACTTAGCCGCGGCTCCTGCGAGAACAATTTCATCGGTTATGCCAACCCGCTGGTGGATCAATTGTGTGACGAGTTCGAGAGCGCCGGTGATCCATCGCGGCGGTTGTCGGTGTCTCACCAGTTGCACGCCGTCCTGAACGAGGATTGTCCCTATATCTTCCTTTGGTCACTGCCTCATTGTGCCGCGATCAGCACGGAAGTTGGTGGCATATCCATCGATCCCTACGGTTTTTTCTCTTGCATCGAGCGATGGTACATGGCTCCCCGCGGGGAGACCGACGGAGATGAAATACAGAGGTGATGCGCGGCGGTGGGGTATCCCTGAATCCTGCTCGGCGCCGGTTGTCTACCTGGTATGTTCGAGGCGCTCCAGGTTGTGCCGGACGAATGTCGCCCCTGGATCGATCGCCAGCGCTTCCAGCCAATAGCGCCTGGCCTGGTCATAGTGCCGCCGGTCGGCGTTGAGAATGCCCAGGTTGTTGAGCAGGTTCAGGTCCCGTCGGTTGATCCGATAGGCTCTCAGGTAGAGGGTTTCGGCTCGATCCGGGTAACCTTGCCGGTGGAGCATCCAGCCCAGTTCAAGGAGCGCTTGAAAGTGATTGGGCGCCAATGCCAGCACAGCGTGGTAATGAAGCTCCGCTTCCCCATGTTGGCCGGCACTTGCCAGGGCGCGGGCGAGAAGCAGGTGGGTCATGGGTGACTCGGGTCGCCGGCGGAGCGCTTCGTCGAGTATCGGTACCGCCTCCCGCGGGCGGCCGAGGATGGTGAGCGTGCGCCCCAGGATAAGTCGCGCCGCTTCGCAGTCCGGATTGAACCGGAGGTTTTCCCGTGCTTCCCGCGCGACCTCCTCCGGCGCGGCATTGATCTGTCGATCCAGATCCATCGTGCTGCTTCTCAACGGATCGATGTAGCGATAACCGAACTGTTGAATCAACTCCCTGGCGGCGGGAAGATCCTTGCCATACACGAGGCTGTTGTCGTCCCAGTAGAGGAGTCTCCAGGTGGGATCGGCGGCGATGGATTGATAGATTCCCGTGACCTGCGATCGGTCTCTCGGATATTCAAGAACGAGATGGGTAACCCCATAGCGTTCCCGGAGTTCAGCCAGTCCCGAGCGGCCGCTCATGAAGGAGATGTAGTCAGACACCACCTGGGGTGGATACACAAACAGCCTGCCGTCGATAAATACCCGCGGATCAGGATAGAGATGCCAGATGAGATAACCGCCGAAGGCGAAGGAATTCAGCATGTTTCCTGGTATGGGGTGGGTTTCCAGGAACCTGGCGGCGCCATGTGGAAACTGCAGTTCATCCCGACCCCATCCCATGGCGCGAAATCCTTCCTCGGCCATGAACATACCCGATGCAGCGGTTCGATAGAGGAGCGCCGCCTGCATGGTTGCCACCAAAAGACAGGCGGTCACCGGCAACCATGGTTTCCTGAACCGGGCCACCAGCCGCCTGTCCATGGCTGCAACAGCCTGGAAGGCACCGGGTGCCGTCGCGATGAAGAAAAGCGGCACATTGCGATTGGCGCTTACGGCCAGGGGCAGGAAAAGGAGCAGGAGGATGATATCGATCCAATTCGGGCGGCGTTTCGAGATCGCCATGGCCAGGATATACAGGCCGGTATAACAGATGAACGCCGTCAGAAAGTCCGCATGGCGGTAGGCCGCGTGGTAGATGGGTTTGAGTTCGCTTATGGTCTGCAGGAAAACCGGCTGAACCAGAAATCGGAATGGATAGAGGAATGCTTTGTAAGATGATGGATTGAGCAGACAGGCCAGACTCGAGAAGAGGAGGGGAAGAACTGACCGCAACCGTTCTGGGCGATTCCGCCATGCCTGTCCTGAGATCGCCGGCACCAGCAGATGGATGCCGAGAACGAGGAGTCCGAAGACGAACCCGGAGTGCAGGTTGGACCAGACGGCGAACAGCGGCGGCAGCAACCACCATCGGCGTGAAGAAGTGGTGACGCTGGGACTTCGCAAGATCAGCACCAGCACGGCCATCAGCAGATCGGTTGCCACATGGGGCCTGAGAAAGGCGCGGAACGTCACACCGTACGCCGTCATGGTGAGCAGCAGCGCCGTCACGGGGACCGAGGCTCCGAGCCGCCATCCGAGAACACACAGCAGTGCGGCGACAGCGCCCATGATCCCGCATTTCATGACCAGCGGACCACTCAATCCATACTTCGCGTATGTTGAATACAGCAGTACCTGGGCAAGCCATTCGTGCGTGATCCACGATCTTCCCGTCGCCGTATGAGAGAACGGATCAGATGAGGGTATGACATGGTTATCGATAACGTAGCGGCCGGTGGCGAGATGAAACCAGAAATCGAAATCCCGGACCGGAAACGCAGCAAGGCAGATCCACAGGACGATGGTGGTTACACAGAGCAGCACGACACATGGGCGGAACTTCATGCCGGCAGGGTACAAAGGGCGGTGGATGGTGTCAATGAGTGACGGAGCGCTGTCCCCGTTGATGGCGCCACCTCGCGGGAACTCCCTGGACCAGCGGGCGGTTCGCAATCAGGATTCAGGTCCGACCTGGTCTTTCAACCAGTCAAGATAGTGTTCGTCGCCAGCCGCCAACGGCAGTGCAACGATTTGTGGAAGGTCATACGGATGTATGTTTTTGATTCGAATGCGGAGTGCCTCGAAGCATGCCGCCGTCGTCTTGATGAGCATCAATAGCTCGTCGTCGCACTGGATCTTTCCCTGCCATTGGTAGAGTGAGGTCAACCCCGGTACAATTTGTACGCAGGCCGCCAGCCGTTCTTCCAGCAGGGTGCGCCCCAATGACATGGCAATTTCCCGCGACGGTGCGGTGACCAGGACCGCGCAGTATTCCATGAGTGGTTCCTCCTGTGTGATCGAGAAATCCGAGCGGATTCGGCGAATCGTCCCGAGGGTGGCCGGATCCCGAAGAGGCCGGTGCCGTACGGCGCCGCAGATTGTGTAACCAGTCGGGAACAGGTACAGCATACCAGGCTGGTGACGGATGCACGAGGGCGGTTCCGTGCAATCTGTCGCAGGCAACCCTTTTCCCGGGAAAGCGCCGCCGATTCGTGGATATCTCACGGTTCCGGACCAGGGTGACTGGATTGATTGGATTCCGGCCAGTCCGGATGGCTGCCGGCGATGCGTCGCACCGGTCTGATACGGGCCGATGAGGTGCCCGGCCGGTTGCGCGGGTGATCCTCGTATGTTACGATTCAAACGGCAGTAATTAGCATGAGCACTACGTTGTCTGGCGACCGCCGGTGGATGACGGTGGCGAGGTGAACGCGAACACATAGCAAGGAGATGCATCGATGAGACGAACCCGCTGGTTGATTGTTGTGCTGGTGCTTGTGGCCGGTATTGGTTGCACCAAAATCCAGCCGCAGGAAGGCGGTGTGCGGACCAATTTCATAATTGCCAAGGGGATCAGCGACAAGTCGCTTGGGCCGGGGCTGTATCTCAACATTCCCAGCGTCACCGAGGTGGAGGCTTACAGCATCAAAGAGGCGAAATATGAGATGACCAAATCGCCCACTGGTGGTGATGAGCAAGGCCGTGATGATGTGCAGCTTAAATCGAAGGACGGTCAGGTGGTCTGGGTGGATGTGACCGTTCGCTATCGCCTGATCAGCGATCGGCTGCCGATTCTGCATAGGATCTACGGAAAGGATTATCTCACCAGCGCCATTCGACCTATGGCCAGGGCGCTAACCTCATACAAGTTCGGTGATCTGAGCGCCGAGGAGATCTATGAAGGCAGCAATCGGGAAAAGCTCGGTCTCCAGATCAGGGCGATGATGAATGATGGCTACGAGAACCAGGAGGGGCTGCGAATCAAGGGAATCGAAGTGCTGGATGTGCTGTTCAGAAGCTTCGAGTTCACCGAGGACTACCAGAACGCCATCGAGACCAAGCGCCTTGCTACCGAACAGAAGCTGGCGGCGGTCGAACTGGCCAAGAAGAAAGAAGCCGAGGCCGAGGGTGACAAACTGGCGGTGATCAAGCGTGCCGAGGGCGCGGCTGATGCCAGGAAGAAGGAGGCGGCAGCCGAGTTGTACGCTCAGCAGCAGCAGGCGCTGGGTATCCTCGCCATCGGCAACGCCGAGGCTGAGGCCAAGGATGCCATGGCCAGGGCACTGGGTGGCGGCGATGTGCTGGTGCGCCTGGAATTCGCCCGGAAGCTTGGGGAAAATATGCAGGTCTGGGGTATCCCCATCGGCGGTGATTCGACCAGCATCATGGATCTCAGTGGTTTATTCGGCGGTATGTTCCCGCGGATGAGCCAGGGGGTGACACCGGTGGAAGCGCCCGTCGCTGATTAAATTTGTCTCGGAGGAGGCGTTGATGCCCATCATCACCCTGGATGTATCCATTCAGACCAAGGGATTCTGCGATATGAAGGATCTCACCGGAACGGTGGTCGCGGCGATGGGGAATAGCGGTTTTCGCACCGGCAGCGTGACGGTGTTCGTGCCCGGTTCCACCGCGGCGGTTACCACCATCGAATACGAGGCCGGCGCTCTGGAGGACCTGGCGGCAGCCATCGAGCGGTTGGTTCCCCAGGACCATGCCTATAGCCACGACCGGAAATGGATGGACGGCAACGGTTTCTCCCATGTCCGGGCAGCACTGCTCGGTCCTTCCCTCACCGTGCCCTTCACCGCCGGTCGGTTGGCTCTTGGCACCTGGCAACAGATCATACTCATCGATTTCGATAACCGGCCACGGGAACGCCGGGTGATGATTCAGGTCCATGGTGAGTAAGCGCGACGAGGATGCCGCGGTATCCCGCGATACGCCTCTCTATACCATCAGCATAGTCGCAGAAATGTTTGACGTGCATCCGCAGACGCTCCGCCTGTATGAACGGGAAGGCCTGATCCACCCCAAGCGTTCCCAGGGTAATACCAGGCAATATTCACAAGAGGACCTCGATCGTCTCCAGGTGGTGCTCAATTTGACCCGCGACATGGGGGTCAATCTGGCCGGCATTGATGTCGTGCTTCGCCTCCGCGAACGAATGGAGGCCCTGCATCACGAATTCAGGAAGCTCATCGATTTCATCCGAGATGAACTGACGAGCGCGGACAGCAGTCTCGGCGCCAGGTTCGATGCCGCCCTGATCAGATCGCCGCACCGTGATTTGGTGCTGGTGGGTCGAGATGAAGCGCCACCGGAAGAAGACGAGACAGCACCGGAGGTTGACGGCGATTCCGCCGCAGTTGATTAAGCGAAAGAGTGTCGTGATCACATGCCGGTAAGGGCGATGGAGCGTGCCGGTCCGCTTTGTCCGGTAGGCGGCGGTTAACGGCATGGAAATGTTCCGGTGATCGGTACCATGATAATTCGGTACGGAAGTGTCTGAACGAGATCGGGTGGTATCTGATCCTGGTTCCGGAGGGTGAACTGTCTCCTGCCCGGCGTATCCGGCAAGGCGATGAAAGCGCCCTCAAAAAACAGGTGCGCGCCGACCGCCGCTTCGCCGTCAGCATTGCCAGGGGAATTCAGGGAGTGGGATTACGCATGGCCGGATCTGATCGATGCGCCAAGGTGGGCTTACTGGAAGCCGACCGTCACTTCGCCCGGCGGAAGCAGATGCCCGACTTCTTGAATCGAGTGGAAACCGGGCCGTGATTTCGGCCCGGCGGCTGCCCGCGCCGTGGCACTTGCATTGCCGGGCGGGGAACGGTATTCATGGTGAGGTTTTGACGGAACAGGTGAGTAGGCTGTCACAAGTATGGAGATGTCCTTGCAAGGAGGGGCGATGAGTTTGCTGGTGGTTGGTTCGGTTGCATACGATTCGATAAAAACTGAGACAATGTCGGTGGATGAGGTGCTGGGTGGTTCCGCGGTGTATTTCTCTCTTGCCGCCAGTACCTTGACCGATGTGAAACTGGTGGCGGTGGTGGGTGAGGATTTCAAAACCAGCGACATCCAATTGCTTCGCAGCCGGAGTATCGGCGTGGAGGGCTTGACCATAGAGCCGGGGGAAACCTTTCGATGGGTGGGGGAGTATACCCCCGATTTTAACCAGGCCATAACCCACGCCACCCGGCTGAATGTGTTCGAACGATTCAATCCGGTACTGCCGCCTTCCTATACAAATTCGGATTACGTGTTTCTGGCGAACATCGATCCCGATTTGCAGCACCAGGTGGTGTCCCAGATAGAGAATCCGCGATTGACTGCGTGCGATACCATGAACTTTTGGATAGACGGCAAGAGGGAGAGCCTGGAACGTACCATTCGGGGAGTGGACATGCTGTTCATCAACGATGCGGAACTCCGCAGCCTGACCCGGACAGACAATCTTCTGAGGGCGGCTGATCTCGTGCTGTCATGGGGGCTCACGGCTGTTGTGGTCAAGCAGGGGAGCCACGGCGCAACCCTCGTGCGTGGTGACCGGGTGTTCCATACACCCGCCTTTCCCCTGCGTGACGTCGTCGATACCACCGGAGCGGGGGACTCCTTCGCCGGTGGGTTCATGGCCACCCTCGCCCGCCTCGACAGGATCGACTTCGATGCGATGAAGCAAGCCCTGGCCATCGGCACCATCGTGGCTTCGTACAATGTTCAATGCTTCAGTGTCGAGAACCTCGCCAACCTCACCATCGACAAGATCAGGGACAGGTTCGAACCGCTGCGGGCGGTAAGCGCGCTGGGTGAACTGGAGATCTGAGACTTCCATGAAAGACTCACAGGAACGGTCCTGGCTGGATATTCTCGAGCAGGCCCTGGACGGTTTACAGCAGAGAGCCATCGATGGTCTCGAACCAAGCTCCAGCATCGAGGGACTGATCCACGAACTGGTTGATTACCGGCGGCGGATAACGGTCAGAAAGGCGCAATTGAACCGTTCCCGACACCGACTTCGTCTCACTGTCGAGACCGTCGATGATGGGCGAAGATCGAGTGACGAATTGCTGCAACTTCAGGCTGACGGCCGGGTGCAGGCCGCGCTCGCCCTCTTTCGACGCGATTCGATCAAGATCGATTCCTACTACAAGCTTCGCCGCCGGCTCCAGGTAATGGACGAGGAAATGGAATTTCTGGATAGATGTCTGGCCAGGACCGACGAGCGGCTGCTTCAGGCCCGTGCCGGCTTGGCCGAGATACGGGAGGAAGCGCTGGCCGCCCGACGCTTGATGGAGAAAAACCGGGCGGCGTACCTCCTGGATCACAACCGCATCGGCGCTGTCATAACGGAAGTCAGGGAAGAGCTGCGCAGGATAGGTGACATGGCAAAGGCGGAACAGGAGCTGGCGCTCATCGCCGGGCGTCATGGCGTGCTGCCCCTCCTGGCGGACCCTGCCGACGACCAGTCCCGTATCATCGACCAGGTGGCGGTGGCGCTGCGCACCCTCGACAGCGCGCGGTCGTGAATGATTATTGTGAAGCCGGGTCCTGCCTGGAGGTACAACCCATGGCCGCCGGCTGGCTCGCGTGTGGAAACACATTTGCCCCACCTATCCCTTATGGTGTTTCGGACAGCATGTGCACGGATCTTCAACACTTCACCTGTTGATGAAACAGCCGTACATGCGTAACATGGTGGTGTGCGGTGATCATCTGGAACCGAATTATGTCGGAATCATCGGAGGAATCACGGGCATGGTTTTAATGTGGTTCCGGCTTGGTTCTGGTTTGGCGCCGGCGTGATGGTAGCGGCGAGTTCCGTAAGGGGAAGCCGCAGTCGCCTTTCAAGATCGAAGGGATGGTTCGGAAGATGTTCGGAAGATGTTCGGAAGATGTTCGGAAGATGTTCGGAAGCTGTTCGGAAGATGGCAAAGGGAGGCAATATGATGCGGGTGGCGCTTGTGGCGATCGCGATTTTTTGTGTGTTGTGGTTGGTGTCCTGTCATAATGAATCAACCCCATTCAAGATCGGTTTGATGACTCCCACTTCCGGGCAGTTCGAATACTATGGCAACGCCATCGATAAAGCGGTCTCCATGATGGTGCGTCGAACGAATCTCATGGAAGACGGTCTCCTGAATCATCCTGTGGAACTCTATGTCATGGACGACACCGGCTCGCCGACCGATGCCGTCGATAATGCCAGGGAGCTGGTGAACCTGGGCGTGAAGTTCGTCATAGGCAGTTTCAGCTCGGACTGCACAGAGGCGGCGGCGGAAGTTTTCAATCTCAACAATGTGCTGCAGATCACTCCTTCGAGCACCGCCACGAAACTCTCAGAAAAAGGATATCCGCTGTTTTTCAGGATGTGTTTCACCAATCGGAACCAGTCGCAATTCATCGCGGGTTGGCTGGCTGAAAATCTGAAAGCAACCCGCCTGGCAATCCTCAATGAGGATACGGTTTACGGCGGAGAACTGGCACGACTGATCCAGGAGGAATTTCAGGCTGCTGAAGGGGAGGTTGTGGCAACCGGCGTGCTGCGCCCGGAATTGGATAACTATTCCACCCTGTTGGATGAGGTCAAGGCTGCCGGAGCCACCAGCCTGTTTTTCGCTGGAACGTATCAACCGGCCGCCCGGTTGCTCGTCGCGGTCAAAGCCGCCCAGATGGATATACAGGTCATCATGCCCAATGCCTGCAATTCACCGGAACTCGTTGAATTGGCCGGCATGGAGGCAGCGCGGGGTTGTTTGGTGGTGAGTGAACCGTTCCCGGAGGACCTGCCCTTCGAACAAACCACGAGTTTTTTAAGAAAGTACCTGGAAAACAAATCGGAACCCATCATGAGTATCTGGCCGTTGATGGCAGTCGATGCGTTGCACAGCATCAAGGCCGGGATCACCGCAACCGGCAGCGATGATCCCACGGTGGTCGCGGCGTACCTTAAAAACAACTGGGAGGGTATGGACGGCATCACCGGACCGGTCCTGGGCTTCGATGAAAAGGGAGATCGCGAGGGTGTATTGTACACCGTCTATGAGATCGATGCCGACGGCAATTTCGTTCCCCGCAAGAAAACCGAAAGAGTGCCTGAACCGGAGATGCCGGTCAGCGGGTAAATCGGGGCATGATATCGTCCAGTCGAAGCGGTTGCGTTCGAACCTCCAGATCATAAACCATTGCACCGGTCAGTCTGAATCTTTTGATTACCGCGACCACCAGGTTGGGACGAACGGTCAGCATCAGCGGCGCTTTTTTTAGCGCGAGTCGTTTCAGCCAGGGAGCGAAGCCGAGTCCCCGTAGTTCCAGCGGACCAACTTCGTCCACGAGGGCTGGTTCTCCAAGCCGCGCGGCGGCATCGGTCAATGCGCGAGCCGCCAATGCCAGCCCCTCCGGCAGAAAGACGAACAACCCCTGTCTCTGCACACCCCTTGCATCGATTCGTGCCAGCGGTGCTCTTTCTCCTGAGGTGATGTCTGCCAGATCATAGCCGATCCGCTGGCCGGCTTCGTACACCACCGGTGAGATCACGCCTTGAAATGGCATCCCTTGTGCCGCCGCTTCTCCCGCCAGGCGCATCGCATTTGTCGTCTTGCCGGAGCCTTGCGAACCGGTGAGAATGATTACTCGTCCGGTTGGCGCGCCAGTCATCAGCATCGATGTTCACTCACCACGCAGATGCGTTCGCACCCACCGATTGGTAAATTCGGCCCGTTCGATTGCCAGGGTCGTGAGAAGCGCCTCGATTCGCTGGTTGGTCAATGACTCCCCGGTCCTCAAAAGGTCTTGCAGCTCCCGGCGGGAATAAGGGTGAAGAATGGGGATGCCATCGCGTGTGCCCCGGCCGAAGCGATTGTACAGGCTGGAGAAGGAGATCACATCGAGATTGTGATACCCGGCTGCTTTCGGCGATGTGCCGGAGTTGCGGAAGGTGGCCTTCCCGGCCTTGAAAAAAGACGCTTCCGGTTGTCCCGCGAAGTGGAAGGTCCGCCCGAACTCGAGCGTAATATCGTCAGGACCGAAACAGGGATCATCGGTTATACGTGCCCGAATCTCCAACTGGTCGAAGGGTGTTCCGCCCAGGCCGAATTTCACCACGCCGAGTTCGGCGTAGCCATACCCCGTGACCGGCGGCGTGAGATGCGAAAGGACCTGATCCAGGCGATCTAGTCGAGTGACGATGGCCGGATTCCGGGTCGGGTAGTGGGCCGTAGCGTATGCATGAGAGAACCGCTCTAT
>JAFGDC010000354.1 GCA_016932295.1 candidate division CSSED10-310 bacterium | reverse complement strand
ACTTGTGCGCCCCAGGCTTCAGTCTGTTCGATTACTATCTCGAGGACTTCTATCCGGGGGAAACGAGCATACCCGTGGTGCCGCAATTCTATTGGCCCGAGGGGGCGGGGGCCGCGACCGGGATCACCTGGTACGCCGCCATGACCAACCATGCCATGTCGGAGGTGGTTGGCGGGATAGGGTCATTTACCTTTGGCTGGCATGAATGAGGCCGTCAGGATGAAAGATCCCGATTCTTCCGTTCCGTGAGCGGCGCCGCGGTTACCTTTCCAGGGTCACCGCCAGGGTGTCGAGGCTGTACACGTACAGGCTCGCCGGATCGAGGACGGCTCCGTACCAGGTGAGGGTCAACACTTCCGGCGCCTCTTCCCAGGTGTACGCCAGCAGTTCCACGTCTGCCGTGAAGTTGGCCGGCATGGTGAAACTCATCGGCGCCAAGTCGGTGGTGAAAGCGGGCCAACAATAGTACGCACCGAGGATTTCGACCACGATGTACAGATCCACCGGCAGTTCCATCGGTCCGTTACTCACCCTTGCCTTGAAAACCATATCGTCGCCTCGGAAGTATGATTCCTGGTTGCTGTACAGATCTATTCCGGGGATCGCCGGCAATGACAGCGAAGTGGCCGGGCTGCTCAGGAACATGAATTCTATCCAGTTGGGGAAATCATCACCGTCGGGATCTTCATTACTGTCGTCGCGGGACGAGTCCATTTCATTGGCATCCTCCCAGGCATCGGGCACATCGTCGCCGTCACCGTCGGTATTGTCCGTCCATGCCACCTGGAAGGCGAAGGTTCCTTCCGCGGGAATCAATCCGAAGCCGGCGGGGAGGTAGTAGCTTCCGTACACCATCTGACCTTCCCGCCAGCCGGTTGCCGGAATATAGGTAAGCGTCGTCACGCCATCCTCGGCCGTCATCTCCCAACCACCCACCTCGCCGGTAGCGGGATCGTAGGTCATGGTCCTCACACCATTGATCATCACATTCGCCAATGCGGTGCGGATACCCGACCGGGCAGCCACCCGGATGCTGATGGGTGTTTCGGGACCGACCGGACCGTTGAAGAGTGCCGGTTCCACCGACAGGACCTCCGGCACCTCCGGACGGATGAATGAGGAGGCCAGCACCAGCACCTGCTGAGGATCGGTAAGCGGTTCCGTCCAGGTCCAAGCAGATCCGAATCCTTCACGCTGAAGATTCCAATTGGCGCCATCCCAACTAAAAATGCCGCCGCCGATGTCGGCGGCCGTTATCGTGCATTCCGTGGTGGGTCGCAACTGCAGCCAATAATGATCCAGCACGTCGCCATCGAATTGGAACTCGAAGGCAGGCCCTACAGCATACATGCCTTCCGGCAGCGGCGCAGGTAATTCAGGAAGCTGTCGAAATGAGTAATAACAACCGGGCTGAAGCAAATTATTCGCCTGTGTGATGAAGGAAAAATTTTCAAATTCCTGGTTGACCCAGCCAAGCGACGAAGACGCCATCACCAGAAACAGGGACATCGTTTCATAGACAGCGCTCGTGGTAGCTTCAGCACCTTGGACATCCACGAGATGCAATGTAACCACCAGTGTCATGCCGCCACTGAAGCTGACACCCAGCCAGGGGGACGGATTCGCGATGAAGATACTCACGGCGTCATTCTCGGCATTCCAGGTCATGCTAATGCGACCGTCGGCGGACAGGTCCTCCAATGTCCCCGTGGACTGCCAGATGCCGGAGGTTTCACCGAAGCAGAGACTGCTGTCCGTACCGAGTCCCAGCACCGGCTGATCGAATTGGTAGGTGATCGTCACGTTGTTGAAATGAGTCGATCCGAAATCAGGGGGATCGGTACCTACCAGCACCGGTCCGTTGTCCGGCGGCGATGCGCCGATGATGACGGGCCAGGTGAACTCGTCGCCATTATGCAGTTCATGACGATCGCCATCGGGATCCACGACGATGACGACACCGGATTCCACCGCCACTGTTTCACGGTCGGTCTCACCGGTGAACGTGTATCTGGCGTTGTTCACCTCCACCGTCAGGAACCGGCCCGCCACCTTGACGTGCTCGTCCGGGTTCATGATGCCGGAGACTGCCTGCTCATAGGAACTGGGATTGAAAAGGGTGATCTCCGACAGTACGTCGTCCTCCAGGTCGCGACAATCGGTCAGCCGGAAACCGCCCTGGAGCAGCAGTATGGTTCCCGTGGCAACGGTATGATTGAAGGAAGCGTACCCGCTGTTGAGGCGCACCTCGTCATTACCGCGCACCACGTAGTACGGCGCCAGTGGTTCGTAGGTTGAAGACAGGGGTCTGTCGATCCACTCGGCATCGCCGTACACCACGTTGCAGCGCAGGCTGTCGCAGAATCCCACCGCATACCCCACCGTCATGGATGTGCCGCTGGGAGGAGTCGCCATTGGAGTAGGCGCCGGCGAAGGCGCGGGATGCACCACCGCCACGTTAAAAATCTCCGTTATCGAGCGCGGCAGTTCCTCATCGATGCGCAACACCAGTTCCACCTGCCGCCAGTGACCCGGCAGAAGGGTGCCGAAATCCCAGGTGACGGAATTGGAACCATTGGGATTCCCTCCCGCCACGTAGTGCATATACACGGGCCAACTCTCCTCGACTATGCAGTCCAGCAAAGGATAACGGCCGGTATTCTTGTAAATCAGAAAATACCGCACTTCGTCGCCAGGCCGCGCCGCGCCGTATATATTGTCGGTTTTGTGCAGCTCCAGGTTGCCGCCTTCATCGAATGTCGCCCAGAGCTCATAATTATCCTGATACCACCCAATATTAACCGATGCCTCGATGGCCGCGCAGCCGCCGGGCGCTACCGGACTTCCCCCGCCGATTCCCCAATGAGACACATCCGGTCCCACATGACCACCACCGTAAGCACCGTTATGGGAGATGACGGTATATCCGGTGGCGCCTGCAAAGGTATTCCAAACGACCCCCAGTCCCCAGTGTCCGGTGTACCCGCCTGTTCCTTCCTCGCATGTGAACTCAACCGTATGAGGTATCCGGAACGTGTAGGTTGCCCGCGCTTCGGGTGCCGCCAACGCCATGACAAGAATCATCGCAACTGTTACCCACCAGAACCAATCTCCGCGTTTCATCGTTCCTCCCTGGAGTCTCACTCCTTGACAGGTCACACACATCCCACTTCATGCGGCACGGCCCGGCGGAACACCGTTTGCGCCCTTGAATAAACAAGACCGGCTGAAGGCTGCATCGTGCCTACCGCCGCGCCCCTCGTCCGTGCGCGGACATCACATTTTTATCACGAGTAATTCTAACCACCGGATAGTGTTGTTGCAATACGCATCTGGCATCGGGCCCATGCACGCCGCGTGGCTTCCCGCCACCAGGAACTGTTCCGGTGCATCCAGTCCATTTCCGTCGTTCACTCGAAGAAGCCGAAGGTCTTGGTTTCCAGGTTGCTGATGAGGAAATTAACACCAGGGTCGGTCAAGGCGCAGTGAAAGAGAAGTCCTGAAGCGGAGCCGGCTCCGGACGGCCAGGTGAAATCGAGGACATTGAAGGTCTGTGGTGAATTCCAGGAGTCAACCAGGTAATTATCGTATCCGGTGAACGAAGGTCCCATGTAGTAACTGCCGTACACATCGAGAATCACGAAAAGCGGGACGGCGTTGAGTGCCACCGCGCTGGCGAAAGTAGTGTTCAGATAAAACCAGTCGCCGGGCGAATACTGCGATGCCGGCATGCTGAGCCGGACATACGCATCCGAGGACATCTCCACCTGGATATCGATGTAATCGACGTACACGCCCTGCCCCTCGATCACGTTGGCATCGGATCTGAACACGAAACCCATCCACACTTCAGGCGCGCCGAGCATGCTGCCGTACGCGGGGATCGAGCCAAAGTTCAGCATACCGTAGGTCCAGTCGGGAGTGTCAATGGTTACCTCGTTCCCGTAGAAGCTGTTGCCATCCACGGACATGCCGTAGATGAAAGAGTCGTACGTATCCTCCAGTTCGGTGAAATAGTAAAAATCCATGTAGCCGTCGACCATATCTGCCAGACTGAACGGCCCGTAGATCATCCAGGTCTCCATGTTGTTCACGTATCCGAAACAATCCTGGGAGCTGGACATGCTGCCGTCGTCGGCGCAGTGGGCGCTCCATGTGTCGTTATAGAAGAAACAGGAGACATCCCCCCAATAACAATCCGCGCCGCCCATGGGACTCACGAACCACTCTCCGGGCCAGGCGCCGTTGAAATCCTCGCTCATGATGTTGATCCAGGCCGGTGCGACGGCATCGGTCACCCGGGCATGAGCCACCGGCGCCGGGTGAGCCGCCAGCGCATCGGCAACCAGCGGCGGCAGCCGGTGGACCACCGCCGCTGCCCAGGTCGGCGCCGCCTGGAATACAGCCACTATAATCGCGATGCACCACACTGTTTTTTTCATCTTGATTCTCCCTCCAACTCGTGTTGTGAACCTCCCGAATCCATGCACCGAAGATCTCGAAACAGATCCAGGTGCCCGTTCATCCCATCGTTCCTTTTCGCCTCCGCCCAAGCCCGTTCCAGTTATATTTCACTCTGCCCCGTACCGTGGCGTGCAGCCCCACCAGCAAACGATCAACAATTGGTTTCCAGAACCATTATTCTGAAAAAACACACGATACGCTATCAGCCTACAAAACAGCGCAATCCAGGTCAATTTTTCGGCATGGTTTCAGGAGTCCCGGCGGACGTGAATCCACCCCGATCAGGACCCTATGGAATCATACGAAATCTGTCAGCGTCCATTGCCTGAACACATCGCCTTTTGATCTCCGCGGAAATCGCCTCCGCCGAACCAGGAACGCTCGGTCCGTCATCGCTCTTCCGGCGACACGATCAAACCCGTTATCGCCGCAACCTCGACTGGCATGCGGCGACATCCATTGCGCTACCCGCGAAGACCACTTATTCGAGGCAAGGGCTTCCTTGCCCACGCCACTATCCTCTGCCGATCGATGGATCGCGGAAATCAGCGCGACTGCATCCATGCCATCCGGATAATCGGACACGAGGACCCGCCGATTCTGTCGGGTTCTTCCTTCACGCTGAAAATCCGAGGAGAATTCCGATCCGAAATCAGCCCATTCATAACCGCTCGCTTGCCAGGGGTGCATGCCGTCGCGCAGGAGTCTTCCACCGCCTCTCACTTGACCCTTGATCGACATGTCTTCGTTGCCGCTGATGTATCAGAATTTCCAGAACAGTAGCATGCCGATCATCAGCATGATGAAATTCACGATGGTCAGTCGCCAGCCTATACGAAAGAAGTCGCGGAATCGATAATTGGCCGGTGCGACCATCATGACGTTCACGGGATGAGCGAAAGGCGTACAAAACGCCGCCGAGCAGCCGATAGCCGTGGCCACGGCGATGGCGTGCGGATTGGCGTGCAGCGCCAGGGCCGCGCTGATGGTGATGGGACCGATGACCAGTGCGGTGACCTGGCCGCCTATCACCTGCGTGAACAGTGCCGCCAACAGATAGGCGCCACCAGCCAGACCGAGCGGCCCGAGCGGCGTAACGACATGCAGGATACCAGCGCCGATCGTCTGGGCCAGATCGGTGTTGACCATGGCCAGGCTGACTGAATACATGCCGGCGATCATCACAATGACCTGCCAGTCGATGAATCGATAGACTTCCTCCATGTCCAGGACGCCCGCCAGGATGAGGACTACCGCGCCGGCGGTCATGGTGAGGTAGGTGGGCAGACCCAGAACAGACAAAGTGATCGCCGCCGCGAGCACGCCGATCGCCAAGGCAGCCGGTCCGCGCTGCACCGGCTGATCGCCGAGGCCGGGTTCCAAAACGATGAAATTGGGGTTGTTCCGCAAACGGGGCAGATCGGTGCGCGGGCCTATCATCAACAAGGCATCCCCCAACTGGATGGGCATGCCTCCCACGTCGGTGCGGTAACAGCGTTCGCCACGATACAGAGCCAGCGCCGTCAACTGATACTGCTTGCGGAATTCAAGATCGCGCAGGCTGCGACCAAATGCCTGGGAATGCGGTGATGGCATAATTTCGATGAACCGGGCGCCGCGCCTGCTGATGTATCCGTTCCCGCCCTCACGACAGACCGTCAGATCCAATTCAGCCAACCCGCTGATTCGGTCTTCACGGCCAACTATCAGCAGGACATCATCCGGCTGAATGACCTGATCCGGGGAAGGGGCGAAAACGGTCTGCTCCGCGTTCACGATACCTATGACCGTCAATCCGAACCGCTCCCCTATGCCGCTTTCCGACAGACGCTTCCCGGCCAGGGGCGAAACGGGCGACACCCGGATCTCCCACAAGCGTTCACCCAACTGATAGAACTCCTCCAGATCACTACCGGTAAGACGGGCCATCATCTGTTCGGGGGCGGGATCACGCTCCGGCAGCAACTGCTTACCAAACAGCGCGAGAAAGGCGATACCCGCCATGGCAACGAGACCGCCGGTAGGCGTGAAGGCCATGATATGCAACGGCGGCTGAGGTGGATTCGCTGCCGCAAGCAGATCACTGAGTATGATGTTGGCCGTGGTGAAGTACGTCGCCACGCCGCCGAACAAACTCCCGAATGAAACCGGTATAAGCAGCTTGCTCGGTTTGATCCCGGTGCGACGAGCGATCTCCATGGCGCTCGGCAGAACCAGTGCTCCGGCGGCAAGATTGTTGATCACCAGCGACAGCAGGGCGGTGGTTGCCGCCAGCAGCGCTATGAGGTACCGTTCGGAGTGACCACCTATCTTAAGCAGCCAACGGGCAATCCATCGAGTGATACCCGACCGGTCCAACACCCGGGTAATGATGAAAAGACTTATGAGCGTCAATACAACGGGCTGGCCGAAACCTGCGATCGCCTTGGCCGCCTCGCCGGAACTACCGGCCGTCCCGAGTATACCCACGCCAAGATACTGCAGGATGCCTAACACGGATGCCATGAGCAGCGCTGCCAGGTCGATTCGCAGACGATCCAGACCCACCAGCACCAACGGCACGGCGACCACGACAATCAGAATGAGTTGCGGAGGTGACATCAGAACATGCCTCCGGAAATTACGCCGCCATCTTCCGGCCGCTCGCCGCGAATGCGTTTCTGGAGGGGGAGATCACCTGAACATATCGCCTGTCGTCCCCACCACGAACCCACCAACACCGAGAACCCCTCCCAGCACCAGCATCAGCACTGCCCCCACTCCTGGTGCGGAAGCAGTTGGCGCGGATGCGATGGCAATCAATCCACATACTGCGCCGCCAACGATACGGCCGTTTCTTCCATCATGGAATCCTGATATCACGACTGTAGTGGCAATAACAAGATCCATGAGAACCAGTACCGAGGCGATAACGGCCAAGTCCGGACCGCAAGTCCCGACCACCAACCCCATCACTATCGCGGCGGCGATCAGGTATTTCAGGTCGATGCGGAGTGGCCGGTTCACAGGTGTTCGTCGGACGCGACGGCGGTCCCGCCTGATCGCACCAGCCGCATGCCGATGGACCATAATCTTCGTTCAGCATAGTTCCACCGGCGCGATGCGGAGCGGCAGCTCTCGGCTATATCGCTGTATCCGCCCCCTCTGTGTACCTTCGCTTCACCCGTGTCCGGCCCGTTCGGATCCATTCCCGGCGAATGGTGATAGTAATCCTCTCCCCACCAATCCCAGCACCACTCGCTGACGTTGCCGTGCATGTCATACAACGACCAGTCGTTTGGTGTTTTCAGGCCGGCATCATGCGTACCGGAATCAGAATTATACAAGTACCATGCCACAGAGTGTAGATTCGGATCTTCGAGACATGCCGTATTCGCCATTCCATTGTTGTACGCCGTGGAGGTTCCTGCCCGGCAGGCGTATTCCCATTCCGCCTCGGTCGGCAGTCTGAAACCGTCCGCCGTGCGATCCCAGAACACGTCACCGGCGGTTACCGGAGGCTCCATGTTGAATACGGTTGCGTATGAAGCATCACTGTAATAACAGGGACGCAGGCCGGCCAGGATGGATACCCGGTTGCAGTAGACACAGGCCTCGTGCCACGTGATCCGCTCCACAGGGTGACTCATACCCGGAAAGATCGATGGATTGAAATTGGGGAACATATGCTTCCACTGCTGCTGGGTGACCTCCATCTGTTCCATGTAGAAACCGTTCGTGAAACACACCTGATGCGGCAGCTCCACCGCGCCGTTCACGCAAAGCTCGGGCCATTCCGCCCCCATTGTGAAGGATCCGGCAGGGATGAAGATAAAATCCGAAGGCACCGGCGGCGGCGTGGGAGTTGGACCAGGATCCGTGGTAACCCTGACCTGCTGCATTCTGGTAACCGGATCGGGCAGTTCCAGCCCCAGCACATTCCACCACGATGGCGTCACTATAAAGGCAAATCCGGTGATCGTTATGGATGTCGACCCGACGTTCACGCCGGTAAGGAGCACACTGTCCCCACTCACCTGGCAGGACACAATCGCCTGGTTATTCGCCCTGACTCCCGCCACCGGCAGTGCCGCCATGCCATACCTGGTCATAAGCTCGATCAGGGGTACCGAACGGCCGAACATGGTACATCCCATCAAACCACCGAAGCTCGCATCCTCGTAGAATTCCAGATCGAGGCGCAAGGTGACCGGAAGTGGATCACCCCAGTTCATGATATCCGGTCCCATGATCCCTTCCCCCACGCTCAACCCCATGGCGACGAGCTTGTCCATGATCCAGGCGCGGAATGCCTGGGCCTGGGTTTCCGTAATCAACGGACCGAGTGCTTCCATGAAGGTGTTCAACAGCATGTCGAAAGTGACCGCCGCCGGCTCCTTCTGGTTGTCGAACGCGCCCAGCAATTTGAATTCCACCGTTTGGTCCACGTAGCCGGGGAGTATTCCTGCAAAACCGTCGATGGCGACAGCTTTCAAATCCACCGGCAGGAATCCATCCAGGGTCAAATCGAGGATCTTGATCGCATAGTGGGCACCGAACGAACCGCCGGCTACCGGCAAACCCGCCCCACCGGAGAGAATGGCGCCCACGATCGTTGCAAGATCCACCATGCTCCAGGCCTGATCGATCGCCGTCAACGCTGCGCTGGTGGTATCGAGAATAAGGCAGACATCACTGCCGCCGGCAGGGCTTTTACAGTCCTGCATACCGGATCCGATGGCGAGGTCCGTGAACACCTCGTAAAGGCCGTTCTGGACCAGCACGCGTTCGAAAAACTGCTTGTCATCGTCCGGCAGGCCTTCGAGTTCGCTGAAAAAGCCAGCGAACACCACGCCGGCGCGATCCACCGTTGCCAGGTAGGCCGTCTCCGCATCGGCGGGGATCAATCCGGCCGCCACCGCCGCCGGAACGACCGACGACGACATCTCCTCCAGCAATGCGGTCATACCCTGAGACACTTCCGCCACCACCTGCCCGAGCGGTTTGCCGGTATCTTCCATAGCTCCGATCTCCAGCGACAACCCATTGCTCATGATTCCACCAGTCACCAGCCTGACCTCGTACACACCGGGCGCCAGCGGGGGAATCACCGTGATCACCGCCTCGTTGCCATGCTCGTCCACGCCGGCCGAGCATACCGGAAACTCGTACCCGCCCAGCGCCGTCTTCACCGCTCCGGAAGACAGGTCGAAACCGCGCCCGGTCAGTTTCAAGAGCCGCCCCGGCGGACCGGATGACGGCTCGATTCCGGTCAGCACCGGTGCCGTGGTCCAGCCGAATTGCACCACAGGCACATCGCTCACCAGTTCACCGCCGGCCGTGAACAGCGCCGCCAAGAACGAAGCACCGAAAAATTCGCCGGCGCCTTCCGGCCAGGCGAATTCCTCGACGATCTCGCCATCCATGGCAGCGTAACCGGGTATGTCCACCATCAACCAGTCCACCGCCGGCGGATAGTGCACCCAGGAGGGATAGAACCAGTAATCGCCTGTGCCGACGTCGAGAGCCGCCACCAGCATCGCGGCGGGATACTCCTGACCATTGTTGGTGATGGTCAGATCCACACGGCAGGGCATCCCCGGGATAAATACCGATCCGGGCATACCAAGCTCCAGCTCCACCGGAGCCGCATGGACACTCGCAACCGACACCCACATCATCACCGACAGAAAACGCGATTGATGGTTCACACCGCACCTCCCAAGCAAATGCCAGCACGGCTCAATCGGACTCAGTCATGAACCGGACACGTTCAACCCTGAACTTCACAGTAGTTCCACGCCTTGTCCTGAGTCAAGATCGTTCCATCGCGAGGCCGTTTTTTCCAGCATCAACCGCCTGCGGCGAAGACTCGAATTCACTTACCCGCGGCGCTGGATCGAATCCCTTGAGACCACTGAGCCATCCAGGCGGACAAGTATCAATGGTGGCCGTCGATGCGCGCCGCGCGCGTTTCACCCCGGACAGTCACGATCAGCACGAATGAACCAACTCGGTGAGTTTGGTGCGTGCATCTCGACGGGGACAGCCCGGTGGCCGAAAAGCGGGGGCACTCGGCCGGGTTCGGATGGCGTCACCGTTGGCGGCAGATCCAGGACTGTTGGACGCGAAGAGAGTTCAGTCCGGACCAGATCAGGCGGCACGGTACGACAAGTGGCATGCCCGCATAAAAAAACCGCGGCTGAATATTGCCTTTCCCCTGGTGGTTCATTATAAGAATATATTCTCTGGTTACTTTTGATTTACCGGATCCTGCCGCAATCAAACTGGAGGGGTCACGAGTGATGATCCCTTCTCCCAGCAAGCAGGAATCCTTACAAGGAGATGGGATGAAAAAACTGATAAATGCGATCACAATCACCGTATTGTCTCTCAGTCCGGGTGTGATGCACGCGGCGGACTGGTACGTGCCCATGGATTTTCCTTACATCCAGATGGCGATCGACATGGCTTCTCCCTACGACACCATCCACGTCGCTGACGGAATCTACACGGAGAACCTCAACTTCAACTGCAAAGACCTGACACTCATGAGCGACAATGGTTATTCCAACTGCGTCATCGACGGCGGCCACATGGGATCGGTGATCACCATCGACTGCGGAGAGATGCAAGTCGTGATCCAGGGCTTCACCATCATGAATGGTGACTTCATGTACGGCGGCGGCATCGCCTGTATTTTCTCGAATGTGTGGGTCTCCGATTGCCACATTACGGGCAACCACGCGTGGGATTTCGGCGGCGGCATACTCAATGTGGGGAGCAGTTCCACGTATCTAAACAACCAGATAGATAACAACTTGTCTGACAATATCGGGGGCGGCATGCATATCGAGAGCGGCATGCCGAACATCGACACCAACGTTTTTGAATACAATTCCAGCATGATGTACGGCGGGGGCCTCAGTTGCCTGTACTACGGGGATGCCCGCATCATCGGCAATTCCTTCCAGATGAATTACAGCGACAACGGCGGCGGTATATACGTGCACGACTCCTCACCAATCATCGACATGAATTGGATTTACTCGAATGATGCGATGACAAACGGCGCGGGAATGCATTTAGAGTCCTCCGGTTCCCACATCAGCAACAATCAAATTTTCAGCAATGGTTACGGCATGCCCCCCGCTTCCGGCGGCGGCATCTGCGCCTTGAACTGCAGTGGCATGATGATCGATTTCAACCAGATAATGGACAACAACGCGGGATCCGGAGGAGGAATTTACGGGTACGGTTCCGACCTCACGATCATGGACAACACGGTCGAATACAACAACATGATGATGTACTTCTGCATGGGCGGCGGCGGTATCTGCCTCGAACAGATGCCGTCGGGAATCGTCATCGGCAACACAATCCGGTTCAACAGGGCGAGTATGGGCGGCGGCGTCCTCTGTACCAGCGCTTCACCGGACATCGAGAACAACCTGTTCGAAGCGAACGAGAGTGACAACTTCGGCGGCGGGGTCTGCTGCTTCGATTCCAGTCCGGAGATCCATTACAATTATTTTTTCTCCAATGTGGCAATGGCCGGTGGCGGCATCTACCTGAGCTACTCATCGCCGAACATCGGCACCATGGGTGAGAACTATATTCTTGGCAACTCGGCACCCGAGGGCGGTGGCATTTACTGTGAGGCTTCGTCCCCCGTGATCTTCATGAACTACATAGAGAACAACAACCAACCGTCCGGATGGGGTATGTACGGCGGCGGCATCGCATGTCTCTACGGTTCGGATGCACTGATCGATGGCAACGCCATCGACTATAATATCAGCGATTTCGGCGGCGGCGTGTACGCGTATGATTCCAGTCCCATGATAACCGACAACCTGATTACCGATAACAACAGCATGATGATGGGCGGCATGGCGGGCGGGGGAATCCATCTGGAGACGTGCGCCAATCCCTCCATCCTCAATAACGAGATCTACTACAATCACAGTTCCAGTGGCGGCGGACTGTCCTGCTACGGCACGTCGGCGACGATCTCGAACAACACCATCAGTGACAATGCCGCCGATATGGGAGGCGGCGTATACTGTTACGATTCCTCTCCATCCATAGATGGAAACACAATCTCCAACAACAACATGGCGATGATGATGGGCATGTACGGCGGCGGCATCGCCCTCGAGCAGGCATCGAACGCCTATGTATTCGATAATTCGATCAACTACAACTACGCCGATCAGGGTGGTGGCATATACTGTACCAGTTCCTCACCGGTGATCGACAGCAACACCATCAGTGACAACCAGGCGCCCTATACCGGCGGCGGGTTGTATTTCAACGCCGCGATGGGTGACATCATGTTCAACGACATCCTCAACAACAACCTTTCGGGCTGGTCGATGTACGGCGGTGGCATCGCCTGTGAGAACAGCAGCCTTTCCATCGCGGGGAACACGATCGAGAACAACGCCGCCGATCATGGTGCCGGCATTTGCGTGATGAGCAGCAATCCCGACATCATGGACAATCAGATCATCATGAACAACAGCTCCTACTGGGGTATGTACGGAGGCGGCATCTACTGCTCAGAATCATCACCAATGATCGAATATAACTTCATCGCCGACAACTCCGCCGACCAAGGGGGCGGCATCTGCTGCGATTATTACAGTTCGCCCAGCATCTATCACAATGACATACTTTTTAATGGCTCGTACATATATACGCCGATGTCCGGCGGCGGTATTTACTGCGCCCAAGGAAGCGATGCCATGATCGAGGATAATTACATCGACGGAAACCGGGCCTGGACCGGCGGCGGAATATTCGTGTACTCCTCCCTGCCCGAAATAGTGGGCAACAGCATGTTCAGCAACCAGGCGGACAGTGAAGGCGGCGCCATCGCATGCTATGATGCTGCTCCCGTTATCGGCGGCAGCGTCGCCAACGATTTCGAATACAATTACGCGATGTCCGGCGGCGGCATCTTCTGTTATGGTTCTTCTTCGATCCCGAGCATTGAAGGCAATCTTTTCTATTACAACTACGCCGGTGACAGCGGCGGCGGAATTTGTTGCCAGGCCGGCGCCGCGCCCGTCATCTCCAACAACGAATTGACATCAAACGATGGCGGCATGTACGGCGGCGCTATCTGCTGCTCTTCAGCCTCGCCGCTTATCAGCAGCAACAGCATTTCCGGCAATTCCGGGTACATCGGCGCCGCCATCGCCGCGATTTCGGGTGCTTCACCCATCATTTCAGCCAACGAGATCCTCAACAACAGCTCCTATGAACGCGGCGCCGGCATCGCGGTCGAAGGCGCTTCCAGTCCCGTGCTCGCCAACAATCTCTTCGCGGGTAACGGCTGTTCCTCAGCCTCGGGCGGTGGCGCCATGGATCTCAGGGACAGCGTGGTTACTGTCACCAACAACACGATAGCCTCCAATACAAGCGATTTCATCGGCGGCGTGTTCGGCGCAAACTCCGCCGATATCACCTTCATCAACAACATCTTCTGGGGTAACACCGGAACGACCGCCAACGAAGCGGGACTGGACCAGTATTCGACCTTCTCCTTCTCCTACAACGATGTCCAGGGCGGGCAGGCCGGGATGTATCTGGAAACCGGCAGCACCCTGAACTGGACCGGCAACCTGGAACTCGATCCGCTGTTCGCCGCCGGCCCCGAAGGCGCCTATTATCTGAGCCAGATCTCCGCCGGGCAGGCCGCCACCAGCCCCTGCGTGGATACGGGTGACGCCGCGGCGGTTCTGACCTGCTTTACCTCGGAACTCGGGATCGAGTGCATGGACACCTGGACCACCCACACCGACAGTATCGCCGACCTGGGCACGGTGGATATGGGGTATCATTATCCCAACGGCATCATCTGCACACCGACTCCAGCCGCTTCCGAAACACCATCCCCCGCTCCCACGGAAACGCCCACCGAGATACCCACCGAAACGCCCACCGAGATACCCACCGAAACGCCAACCTTGACGCCCACGGAAACTCCGACCCTGACACCCACCCTGTCGCCGACCCTGACACCCACCGCCACCCCATCCCCCACGGTCACCGAGACGCCTGAGCCGACGAATACTCCCACCATCACCCTCACGCCGACTCCGGCACCCATTCCCACACTCGGCGGCAGCGGGATCCTCCTGCTGGTCACCATTCTCGGCGGCTTGATGAGCACGAGAAAAAGACGCCGTTAACCGCTTCCATCATTATCAACAACAAGAATGGGACCCGCCAGACGGCGGGTCCCATTGCATCGCACCGTCAAATACATAGCCGGTTCATACCATGATTTGTCACGCCGGTATTCAGGCTTGCGCTGGTTCCCGCAGACTTCAGGGTTTTAGCGCCGCGGCGGTTCTATGTGATCCACCTAAAATGCGACTCGTGATTCCAGGCGCAACCCCTTCGTACTCTTTCCGGGTCGATGGTAACTCCCAACCACGCTTCAGTCGCCTTCTTCCCTTGATTCCCTGCCCGGCGCGTACATCAGCCCTTTCTAGTCGCCCACCATCTCGTCGCCGCGACACCCCTGGTCACCGTTTGTTCGCCTCATGCCTCTTCCGTGCCGCCTGTAATCACTCCCGCCTTCATCCACGATCACTGTGACGCATCAACAGTCAATCACTCGCGCATAAAAGTATCCAACCGGTGCATGCTCCCGTTGTATCGAAAACGGAGTGATCATCATGTCCACCTTCGATTCGGAAGCCAGCCTGATCACCCCTCAAACGTTGTTCCGGACGAAATCGCGCCGCGCGATGGCTGTCAGCCGTTCCTCGAACGTCCTGAGATTGCCGACGGTCATAGAGAACAATGCGGTAAGAGCTTCGCAACGATCACTCGAAGCATCGGGAAGCACCATGAAGGAGTGATCGACATCGAGACCAAGTGAACGCGCGAACTTCGAGTATTTACTCACATGTTGTTGATAATCTCCGGTTTTCGCTTCGATCCAATAGATCGATTTGCCGATCGCACAGATCACATCCAACTCGAAATCATCTCCGTTCTGCACTGTTATCTGGGGATTGATCATGTATTCAAACCCGATCCCGCCCCCGAATTCAATAATCAGGCTCGCGTGCACCCCTTTCACTTTTTGCAGGATGTATCGTTCCAGCCATTGCCCGCTGAAAAAACGCTGGGCGCTCGGTAATGTGGTGGTTTTTGCCTTGATGAGATAGACGGGTGACTTAACGTATTGATAATACTCCAGAAAGGCAACATCATGAAGCCGGGTACAAAATTGGCAAACCGAGCTGACATCGACCTGCGAACGATTCTTCAGGCTTTCCGTTATCGGCAGGCCTTTTTGCATTGCCCGTTTGATCTTCGCGATGATCCCAGAGAGGGCATCCCATCGATCGCCCAGGTAATAAGCCAGACCATCGATTACGTCGTCGGCCGCATCCAGTCGGGGCAAGGCTTTTATATAAATGTTATTGCGGGTCAGAAAACTCTCGAGGACAGGCCGCACGTCGGATTGCGCATCACCTGAAGCCTCGATGACGGGCAGTGACCCGGGTTCCGTGGACATGACCGGATCGCCGATGACGGCCGACTCAGTGTCGGCCTCCAGCGCCATGGCAATCCGCTCGAGCGCTGCTGCGATCCGTTCGAGAAGGGGCTCCAGTGACTCCCCGAGAGTGACGGATGGCCTTCCACCCGGAGCAATGACTCCATTGGGAGTGGAGTCTTCCCTCACCATTCCTGAGGCAGCACCGCCGTGAACGCTGTCGGCCGAAGCCGATTCAATATCGATATTCATGTCGTGAAGATTGATTGAATGTGTCTGAGGTAACCTGTATGTTTGCTTGGAGTTGTCCTTGTGTGACATCCAGTTCATCTCCCTACAGCGAGATATGATGATGATTGTGAAATTACAACCTACACAAAGCCCTGTCAAGCGTCGCCGACCATTTTGATTGGATGGACCTTGTGGCAAGTCTCCACTGGCGACACGCGATCGTGCAGCGTGGCTGTTACGGTGTATTCATCCAGAAATCATGCTGAAGGTACTTCATTTTCATTGTTTTCTGGACGCAGCAATCCGGATTTCATCATTCCGCGGGGCACGATTCCGCTCGCAAGCTCAAGATGCCACGTATGCCTGCGCCGAACTGCTGGATCATCCCACGCATCGAGCCTCCGGGACAATACCTGCCTTGGGGCCGAGGAATACCGTGATGCCATCACCGCTTACTGCTCGTCGTACGAGAATTCCCAGTCCGCCAGGTTGCTGTTCAGCCAGGACAGATCCGGCGCCAGCAACGCAGCCCACCAGCGCAGTCCCAAGGCCGTGCCGGCTCCCGCAGGCCAGTCGAACGCTCCGATCATGGTCTGCGAACGGGGAAAACCCATCACCTCGACCATCATGAATTGCGGCTCCTGCTGCCAGCACGGGGCGAAGAAATAACTGCCGTAGACATCCAGGACCACACCCAGCGGCAGGATACCCACGGCCCGATTCGCCCCGTACTCCACGGTCAGAAAACATGTGTCACCGGGTGAAAAATGGTGCGCCGGCATGAAGAGCCGAGTGTATATCTCCGCTTCCGGTGTCGGTTCGGGCGAGGCGGCCGGCGACGGCGTAAAGGTCGGAGTCGGCACTGGCGGTGTCGCGGTCATCGTGGGTTCGGGCGGCAGGTCGGCGGCGGATACCACCACCTCCACCTCGTTGCCGTCCGATGGCGGATCACGCACACCATCCTGATCGGCGTCGTAGAGCCAAAGGTTGAAATGAATATGCAACAGGTCCGCCTGGCTGGGATTGTCGGCACCGTCATAGTCCCATTCCTGAATGAGGAAATCATCCGAAGGTGGTTCCGGATAATGACCGTGAATGCTCTTGAACCGGATATGATCGGCCTGCCAGTCGAGATAGTGAGTGGTGAAGTCGCCGTTGAGGTCGAAGCGGAAGGTGTGCCGGTTGCCCGGCACCGCTCCAGGCTGCACCACGTAATTGCCGTTGTCCGGCGCGCCGCCGGGAGCCGCACCCCAGGCCGCAAACTCGATGTCGATCTCGTGGTCGTCATCCCTGTACAGAAACGGCGAAAACACCACATTCCTGTTCAGCAGATCAATCCGGCTGTCCAGGTAATACCGGTGGATGCCGTACGTCGTCGGCACCAGCGTCTGGATCTCGGCACAGTGCCACTCGCCATTCACATGGGTGATCCTGAGGTGCAGGCTGCCGTCACCATCCACCCACACGTTGTCCTCACTGTCCGACCAGGCGTTTGGCCCGGGACCTCCCGCCCATGAGCGGACCACCCACTCGCGGTCCGCGAACTGTATGGTCCGGGCCGATACGATGACCGGCAACAGAGATACAACGGACCACAGAACGAAAATACGCATCATCTTTTTTCCTCCATCACCAGTATTACTGACAGCGGACGGTGCAGGCAAGCCGACCGCCATCCTCCCGTGCCGATGCGGTTTGGATAACACAACCTATTCCGAGATGTTCCCGATGTGACGAATGGAGTCCATCCGAAGCGCTCCCGAGTAGCCACCTTACCTGTCAACGGGGGTCGGGAAGCCGACAAGGGTGACCATGATATGCGGGTCATTCACCAGTGCCTGCAGAAACGGCGCATCCACATGACTGTCAATGCATTTGTCCGGGAACCAGGTGAGTAATCGAATCCCCGGCAACTGGGGCAGCAGATACTCCTTGACGAAATCGTGCATGTAGCCGGGATAGGAAATCGCCGTGACGGCCGCCAGGCGGGTGTTTTGTATCAACTCGGCGGCTTGCTCCATCTTCTCTTGAGTCCCCATCTGGTCCAGCTTCAAATACGGCAGATAATACGAGGTGATGACGCCATCCCGGGCTAAACCCGCCAGGCAATCGTACGAGCAGCTTTCAACCACTATCCGATTGTGAAGATTGTATCGTTCTATTAGTTCATCGAGATGCTCTCGAAGGATGTGCCTGTTGGCGTGCGTCAGGTTCTTGATGTCAAACCAGAAGCGCAGATCGGGAACCTCCGCGGCTGCGTTCAGATACGCGTCGAGGGTCAGGTGAATGCTCTCGACAGGCGGGTGATTCACATCGAAATAGAAGCTCCCGTCCTCTTCCGTGAACACCAGGTCGAGTTCGACGCCGCTGAAGATCGCGGCGGCCCGGTGCAGTTTTCCCAGGCTGTTCACACGATGAGCCCAGAGTTTGTGGAAATTTTCCTCCACCAGGTGCGTACTGGAATCATGCCTCACCACCTCGTCATAGTCCCTGCCGTTGTAGAGTCGGCGCCGGTCGCGCCGGAACGCGGGATTGACAATGCTGCGCGCCGGCTCGAAACGATCAAAATCGAGGTGCGACAGCTCGCACAGAGTATGGATGAGATCGTCGGACAGGTAAGGATTGTCCAGACTAGCGCCGGATCGTTCGGCGATTTCCGGGAAGACCGCCCGGTATTCCTCCGAAAGCCAAAGAATAAAAGGTATTTCAATCATGAAGCGGTTACCCACCGTCTCCGTATGCCCGCAAAAGTCCCGCTGATCGTAGACTTCTTCCCCGTGGTCTGAGAGAAACAGCAGATACGACGGCGTCTCCAACCGTTTCAGACGGTCGATGATCGCCGCGAGCAGATAGTCCGTCACAAGGACCGCATTGTCATACTCACTTATTGTTTTCTTTTTTTCCTCATCGAGGAAGCTCCTGCCATCCGTCTGAACGGTATCACGATCGAACCTGTCGAATTCCTTTGGGTACCTGTCCCGGTAAAGCACGTGGTTGCCCATCAGGTGCATGGCGATGAACTTTTTCTCGTGACCGTCCTTTTCAAGGATAGTGTCCAGACAGGGAAGCAAATCGGTGTCGTATTTGACCCGCGTGTTGCCGGCGGAAGTCCGCCAGCCGTTGTAGATTATCACCTGGGCCTGGCTGGCCAACGCCGTCGTGACATTTGCCCAGGCGCCGTACGCTTCCTGGTTTGACAACCAGTACGTCTTGTAACCGGCTGCATTCATGCAGTTGATAAGAGTGGGTTCCGCGAACCACGAGGCGGTGCTCTCATTGTTGTAGAAGGTCAGCAATTTCCGCATCACCAGGTTGGTATGGGAATGCGGGCTGATCACATCCCGGAAGGCGAACAACTCGTCCGCCAGCTCATCGAGGCGTGGTGTCGTAGGCCTGTAGTACCCGTACAACCGCATGTGGTGCCGGTTGAGGGATTCGCCGATGACCAGGACACCTATCTGGCCACCGCCGGCGGTGGAGAGTACCTGGCCTTCCAGGTCCGAGCCCTGGAGGTTGTCGCGAATCTGTTGATAACCGGCTGTTTCCTCCCGGTAATGAGCGACGCCGGAAAGCAACGCGAAGGTCGAATTGTACTGCTGGTGCCAGGCCTGGAATCCGGCGCAGCCCAGGAGGCAGAAGAGGGCGTTCACGATCCAGTACGTCTTGGAGAAAAAACGGCACACACAGCGGCGGCATGGTGGCAGCCTGCTGAGACCGCATTTCAGAACGAACGGCAGGGCGATGACAAGGACGATCAGAAGCACGTTCAAATTGCCGTACATGGACAGGAATTCACCGCTCTCGCGCAGGTTCGTTTCGAAGAGTACAAACATGACCTCGGGGGTGATTTTATGACTGAACGTGAAAAGGCAGAACAGGTCGCCGGCGGCAAGCATCAATTGCATGTACAGAAGAGTGAGCAGGATCGACTTGAACGCGACGGCGGCGATGCGGCGAAACCCGCTCGGCCTGCCGGCGGTGTTCAGTTTTCGATGCGTCAGAAGCACCAAGGTCCAAACGCTGGCGATGACTGAGGCCAGGGCGAGGACCATGACAATTTCCCAATACTGGCGGTTCCGAACATGGAAAAGGATGACGGCAACCGAGTTCAGGTAGATGAAGACGAAGTGATAAAAAAGGATATGCTGATCCATGGAGCGGCCGGGCAACCATCGGGTGAACCTGGTTGACCTCATGGAATGGTATGCACCGATCCGGCCGGCGGCGTATCGCGGCGCTCCAACGTTGTCCCGTATGCGTCGGCATGGACCACTTTTTCGCATGCCGCCGGGACCGAACATCCCGGATTGCACATTCCCGCCGTCACCGTCCGGCGCTCCGGGTCGTAAAACCGCGTATCATCATCGTCCACCTTGTTGACATGACGAGTTCCAGCTCATTTCCTGGCGAAAACCCATGCGACATGCGGACCTCTCCGAATGTCCCCGACCTCTACTGCTCTTTCCGGAACCTACCACAGCCATCACCTCTGCTCAATCGGGCTCGCCACCAGATTACAGGTACGACCGCAAGACGCACAGCGCAACATGGACCGCACGGCGCCGCCGTGCCCTGGTGATGGAGCCGCCGGCTCCATGATGGCAAGTGAGTAGCCGCGAATCATGGGGCTGCCGCGGCACGCACAGCGCAACATGGACCGCACGGCGCCGCCGTGCCCTGGTGATGGAGCCGCCGGCTCCATGATGGCATGTGAGTAGTCGCGAATCACGGGGCTGCCACGGGACGCATAGCGCAACAAGGACCGCACGGCGCTGCCGTGCCCTGGTGATGGAGCCGCCGGCTCCATGATGGCAAGTGAGTAGCGGCGCCTCGCTGTCCATTGCTCGCGACCAGGGTGGGGCGGCACACGCCGCCGGGACACGCACCAGTGATACTGATGGGAATCAGCGGCGAGTCACGGATGATACCGATGATCACATGTCGTGAAGTGTCCTGTTCCGATCCGTGCGGTCCCGATTATCCGTTCACGTTCTCACAGGGGATCGCATAAGGATCGCCGATGCCGTCGAAGCGTGTCGGCTGGAATGCGTCACCCACATAGTCCTGCTGAAACGTCACGTTCTGCCAGACAGTGCAGGTGCCGTCGCCATTCCTGACGGCAATGGCCGCCCGAATGTACCGATGCAGAATGACGCCGGT
>JAFGDC010000353.1 GCA_016932295.1 candidate division CSSED10-310 bacterium | reverse complement strand
GCGGGTCTACCACTTGTCTCGTAACTATTGATAATCATTCTATTGCATTGAACGTCACGACGGCAAGCAACCCGGTCCATTCTGGATGCAGCGGTTCCGAACGACGGGAGGGAACGGCATCCAGACATGAAGACCACATTCACCGATCACCGCTTACGATACAGGGCAACAGGCCGACCGAAATCAGCGAATCGACTCGATGCGAACCGGGGCTCACCATCGCATGACTTTGGACATTATCTTTCTCGGAGGAAAGTATAAGATTCCAGGTACGACCCTAATGGAAGGTCCGACCCCAAGGGAAGGTCTGACTATGGCCGCAAGGCATTGGGCATCAACGATCATCGACGAACATTACAACATTCCAGGTACGACCCCAATGGAAGAAGGTACGACCCCCAATGGAAGACCCAGGCGTGCTCACATCGCGGGCAGCCGGCCGCGAAACAGGAAAAACACCGCGCCCACCAGGCATAATCCCGCCCAAAGGTAGTCCAGCGTGATTTTCTCCTTGAGGAAAAGGACCGAAAATGGCACAAAAATCGTCAGAGTGATTGCTTCCTGCAAGATCTTCAGTTGACCCACCGTCATGACCTCGTGTCCCAGGCGATTGGCGGGCACCTGGAGCAGGTATTCAAACAATGCAATCCCCCAGCTCACGAGCGCGGCCACAACCCACGGCTTGTGATTGAGTGCGCGCAGGTGCCCGTACCAGGCGAACGTCATGAACACATTACTGCAGCAGAGCAGAATCATGGTGGTCAGAACCCGGCTCATACCAGCTCCTTGGCGATCGCCTCGACCGATGCGGGACAGTCGCGATCGACCCATTCGAGAGAGGTCATTACAGCCGGATTTATAATCCTGGAACGGTTGTTCCGCAAGCAGAGATTTTTCCATGTTCGGACCTGCGCGGCCCGTCTTCGTAGGCTTCCGGTCAGGCGGTCGCGTCCGGGCCGGCGGATACGGCGCCGGCTGTCTCCCGGAGTCTCGCGGCGGTCCACTCCGCTTCTTCACGCGCCGCCGCCGGCACCGGCACCCTGACCCTGGTGGTCACCCGCTGAAATTCGGTGCTTCCCCTCGTGGATCGGTAGGAGATGTCCAGAACCAGCCAGGGGCGGTTTTCCTGTTCCTCGACGGTTGCGTTTGTCAGCAGATCCGCCATCAATGCCTTTCCCACCTGCCATGGTATCTTTTTTCCAAACAAGACCACACGGTCGGAAGCGACCTCCACCACCGGATCGGCAGCCATCAGCCGTTTCCTTTCCGCGCCGGCGGCCAGTTTCACAAGGACACGGAGGGGCAGCCATACGGCGCCGAACAATGCCACCAACCCGGCGGGCCCCACCAGTTCCCCCTTGCCGCCCATCAGGACGATGATGCCGGCGCCCGCCACCAGGCAGGCCAGGGCGATCCAATTGAGGGATATGCCGCGGATCCGGGGCGCTGAAGTCCGGGCCGGGGCGATGCTGTCAACGACCTCTTGGTATTCACCCGGTTCGAAACGCCACATGACGAGTCTTTCACCACCTGGTTTCATGGCCTTCTCCCCACTTCACGTGGATAACCGCCTCAGTGAATGCTTCCGGTAGCCGGTTCAACGATTACGACCCGGGAATGCTCCTTCGACCGTCTCGAATTCCCATCCCGGGCCGTAGCGATCATGTCGCGTGCAGGACTCAGTCTGAAGCCATGTCGGTCTTCCAAACCTCCCACACCTTACCCACCAGGTGAGGACCCGGCTTCAGCGTCGGTTTTCCCGGCCGCCAACCAGAAGGTGTTGCTTCAGCGCCCTTCTTCTCCCGTACGAGCTGAAACGCCTGGATCTGCCGGATTGTTTCGGATACGTTCCGGCCCACCGGTGGTGTCAATACTTCATAGCCTTGAATCACACCATCGGGATCGATCAGGAACCGCCCCCGGTTCTCCACTCCCGCATCGGGATCGTATACCCCGAAGAGCGCCCCCACCTTGCCGCCGCCGTCGGACAGCATGTGGAACGGCACACCGCCCTTGACCATCTTGGACAATTCGTGGTCATTCCACATTTTATGCACGAAGACACTGTCAACACTCATGGACAGGACTTCCACGCCGAGCTTCTGAAATTCGGGATACTTATCTGCGACCGCAGATACTTCAGTCGCTCAGACGAAGGTGAAATCACCTGGGTAAAAACAGAGCACGACCCACTTGCCCAGGTAATCCGACAACTTGACACCGGTAAACGAACCCTTGTGGTACGATGGCGCCACGAAATCAGGCGCCGGTTTGCCGACTTGGATCATGATTTTTTCCTCCTTGCGTTCTGCGGCTGGTTTCACTTCCTGTTCCACCGCTTTCTGCCCGACCGGCCCGCCGGTGGGACGGGCACAGCCAACCACCTGCTCCTCTGCCATGAATACCTCCTCTCATGAAATCCGCGAGCAGCACCTCACCTGGTGCAACTCTCTCGCACGGTTGAAATCAGTATACCAGCAAATCCGGGACTTTTCCCTCTTTACCGTAGAAGAACAACTCCGGAAGCCGCCGGGGGACGCGACAATGACTTCTCGGACCAGATCATGACAGGTTAGGAAAATTCATAAACCCGGCGTCGCATCGCAGCAAGGGACAGCCGTCATCACCAGGAATTGCCTGTACCTGTCCGCAGCATGGTCGATCGTCATATCGCGGAACACCGCTTCGTACAGGGCCTGAACCACAAGATCGACGGACAGCGAGCGGACACCGAAGTGGCCGAAACCCCTTCCGTCCAGATCTCCCTTTTCGGTAAACACGAGCACCAGCAGACCGCCGGGAATCAGCACACGATGCAGTTCATCCAGTCCTTCGCGCAGGTTCCGCCAGTAGAACAGAGAGTTCACCGAGCAGACCCTGGAGAAGACATGGTCCTGGAACGGCAGCATTTCCACCGCGGCGCACATCAGGGCCAGTCTGCCCGTTGCTGTTTCCCGTGCGAGACGACGCGCGCAGGCAGCCGTCATCACGGGCGACACATCAACACCCACCACCGTACCCTCGGTTACGGTCTTGAGCATGCGGCCCAACAGATAGCCGCCGCCGCCGTACCCCACCTCCAGCCCACGGTCTTCCTTCTCGAGGTGCAGGGATCGCAGGGCGGCCTCATTGAGCGCGGCGTTGCGCCGATTCCAGAGCCGGGGAAGGATATGTCGTCCTGCTATTCCGGACGGTTGTACGAGTTGCGCCGCCATCATCCGTTTGAGCATCCTGGAGTCCTTACCGTGAACTGCATCACGATGCCGGTTGTATTCCGGTTCTCATACAGACAACCATGCCGCGCTGAACCACCATCGAGATGTCCGCCAGGCGGTCGATATCCTCCAACGGATCGCGCTCGAGCAGCACCAGGTCGGCTCGTTTCCCCGGCGCGATCGAACCGAGCAGGTCGTCGACGCCCAGCCACCGGGCCGGATACAGGGTGGCGCCGCGCAGGATCTCGATAGTCGACACACCCTTGCCGCCCATGAGTCGCATCTCCCGGCCGCAGCCGGCGGCGCTGCATGAATCCGAACCCACCAGGAAGGGAACGCCGTATCCGGCCAGCTTCTCCACGAAGAATCCGCTGATCTCCTTCAGGGTGGCGCGGGCCCGGCGCCGACCCTGTTCCTCGGTGGACGTAGCTTCCGCGCCGTCTTCCTCCATCTCGTCGAAGACGTGCAGCGTCGGGCAGAGCAGCACATCGCGCGCCGCCATCTCCGCCGCGAGGTTTCGCAAGCGCTCCTCCGATACGCCGCCAAGGCCGGCCGCGGCTATTTCCATCATCAGCCGCCGCCGTTGGTCCGGATCGCCGTTTTCATCCACCAGGCGGTCGTGCCGTTCCCTGAGGCCGTCCACCAACACATGGGGCCAGGGCGCCTTGGCATGTTCGATGCTCGTCACGCCCAATTCCATGGCCCGGTGGATGGGCACCAGGTTGAACAGTGGCGCGCCGGGATCGTGGACGATGCGCAGGCCGTTGTCGGCCGCGACCGCCACGATGGTCCGGTAGAGGGACAGCGGGATGTTGTTGAAGGTCTTGATCATGACGGCGCCCTGCCGCGCGAGTTCCGGCAGGAGCCGCCGGGCCTCCGCCTCGCAATTCACCGCCACCGTGAAACCAGGCAGTCGCTCGTTGGTTTTCTCCCAGGCCAGCGGTTCGCTTTCCAGCATGGGACCCGTGTAGAAGATTTCAGGGCCGGGCGCGGCTCCGGAGTCGATGTCCCGCTTCATGGCGGAGATGACCTCGATGGGGCTGCCGACATCGCGCGCGTACAGCACCCCGCGCGACACGTAATCCTTCAGTTCCCCAGACCGCTCCGCGGCATCGCCGATGCTCAGAAATCCCAGGTGGGTGTGACAGTCGAAGAGACCGGGGATGAGACAGCCGCCGGTGCAGTCGATCTCCATGGCACCCTCCGGCGCCGGGCCGTCAGAGCCGATGGACGCTATTCGGCCGCCGTGGATGGTGACCGCGACCGGAGCGCCGGTGGTTCCTGCCACGACATCGACGACGCGCACATTGCGCAGGTGGAGGGGCGCGCTGGCGGGAGAAGGACTCCAATCCGTCATCATGTTCCCGACTCCTTCTCCTCCGATGCCATCCCCAGCTTGCGCAGGGCGCGTTCGCTCACTTTCCGCGTCAGTCGCAACCGGCATGGTTCGAATTCGACCTTCACATCTCTCCCATCTATCCACAGTGAAAACCATCCCGTCACAAAAGCCGGTCCCCTTCGTAAAGGTCCGCAGCAAATACGCTGCTCAGAGGGATCGAATGTCATCCTCCTTTCATACGCTTCTCCTGGATGGATGACCAGGAACGGCTCCTCCATGGCTGACAATAAAAACGCCATCGAATTCAGGCCATGAAAACACCCTCGTTCCACATTCTTCCCTTGACAAAGGGAGACAGACAAAACCGAGTGGGTAAGGAAAAGATAGTCCTTCTGACCCCTGTAATTAGTAATAACACCCGGTAAATGCGAAAAATCGATCACGAGAATAGCTGTACCTTCATTGACAAGGGTGAGAATGACCGGACATCGCCCGTTCAGCGGCACCTTCTCCGGTACGCCGGAGCAATAGGCCCGCAAGCCAAGGGTAGCGCCGTCGATGGTGGCGGCCCGCCGTTCCGCGCCGGCTGCCTGAGCGAACAACAAAACCAAATTGATGCCGATCATGCACCGTGAAATCACAGCGTCCTCCTGTTGTCAGACACGACTCCCGACGCAGGCGCCAGCCAGCCGGTTCACCTGCGCCGCGGCGACGGGTGATTCAACCGACCGTCCCTATTGTTTGACCTGCCAGGCAGACTGCAACCGCCAGGGTACGAGCCCATTATAAACAAGGTTCCCGCGTGCTTACTTCCGCTTGAGTATATCCCTGATTTCGGCGAGCAGCACTTCTTCTTTGGATGGCGGCGGCGGCGCAGCCGGCGCGGCTGGGGCCGCTTCTTTCTTCTTCAGCGAGTTCATCCCCTTGATCACCATGAAGATGGCAAAGGCGATGATCACGAAATCCACGACCGTCTGAATGAACTTGCCGTAATTGAGGGTCACGGCCGCGACCTCGCCGCCGGCCTGCTTCAACGTGACAGCCAGGTCGGCGAAATTGACCTTGCCCAGCAGCATGCCGAGAGGCGGCATGATGACATCCGCCACCAGCGACGAAACGATCTTGCCGAACGCGCCGCCGATGACGATACCCACCGCCATGTCCACGACATTACCCCGCATTGCGAATTCCTTGAATTCCTTCATCATTCCCATAATCGACCTCCATTGTTGACCGATAGAGTCCCTCTGCCGTCGATGGTAGTATAGTCCCGCATCGCTCTGCCGGACAATCCTTACTTGCCGCCGAATTGATCCTCTCCTGGCTGACCTGTATCCAGTCGAAACCGGATATGACCCGCAGCACCGCATCGGTGAAAAAACAGTGGCCGTAGTTGAGCCACTTGCGTTTCTCGCATGGTTCCGTGGTTCAGTCATCGATGACGGCCGAAGAGCTATTGTACCCCACGCTTACCATTGAATTAATTGACTTTTTCATTCCGCACCAGCGCCAGTTCCGGGTTTTTCACCCCAGCGCGGGGAAATGGACTTAGCAATTTGCTATTACATGATACGGTTCGCGACGGAAGAGGAGTTTTCCGGGCGTAAGGTGCACATTGGAGTCAGGCGCAACTGATCAGGCGTTTTAACAGTAAGCGCTTCACGAGTAAGGAGTGTTCCTTGCGCCGACCGGCGCCGCTGCGCGGCACATCTGCCGGTGGTTCACCTGTTCCTGCAGGCGCGAGAGACACTCCTCGCGCTGGCCCGTGCCTCCCCGCCAGCCTGGGCGTAATAAACCATGGATTTTGACCGCATTTGCAGGAGTGGTGTGCCTTCACGCCGACAACACCAGTGTCGGGACAGCCACTTTCAGCATTGTTGATCAGCGAACGGCCTGATGAAGCATGCCGCACCCTCAAATCAGGTCGTGAACGGCAGGATCGCTGACCCCATGGCGATGAGGCGGGGGATTTGGGGCAAGGTTGCTATGCTTGACAGGAAAGCCGCCACCGCGGTATGTTTCGACTGTCAGAACAAGCGAACAGGTCGTGAAGAGAGATTGGCCAAAGGCTGCTTGCGGAGCGTGGATGATGACT
>JAFGDC010000352.1 GCA_016932295.1 candidate division CSSED10-310 bacterium | reverse complement strand
GCGGTGGGGAAGGTGGAGATGACCTTCGCGATGCGCCGGCCCAACTGCGTTTCCGCCCTCTTGAGCAGCCGCTTGATGATGAAGCCGCACACTTCCTCCGGTGTATACTTCTGTATCTGCACCTTGATGGGATCGGTCAGAGTGAATGTGAACAGATGGCGTCCGAGAAATCGCTTGACTGATGACAACGTGCTATGAATCCGAGTTTCGACATGCAAATTGACTTCCGCATACTGACCGATGCGGTAACCCGGTGCATCATGGTTGCCAAGATCCTCAAAAGTAATGGCGGAAGCAAGCGAGCTGACCTTTCGCGGTTCGTCTTTGTAAACCTCGTCATAAGTTACAGACTTGACATTCTGTCTCCTGGGATCGGTGATGTCCGCCACGGCGCAGCTCGAGTTGGTGGTGCCGAAGTCCAGAGCCAGCCAGCCCGGCAGGATCCTGGCGTCGATCCGGTCGATGATGATGGGCACCTTTAACTGCAGGCGCTGGTTATAATTGACGAAAAGCATGGACTCATGACCGGTCTTGAAGTCGCTGGTAAGCCCGCCGGCATCCACGGTGAGCCGGCATTTCCGGTGTTCCCCCGGCGCCAGCCGGTAGGCGCCGCCTTTCCCGTCCTCCGGTTCCTCCGTGACGCTGACCGATATCCAGGATGGTTCCTTGGTCCTTATACCCTCGACGGGCACGGTGACCGGCATGCCGCCCCGGTTCTCCAGCCGGAATTCCATTTCCGCCCGGCCGCCCCGCATGACCCAGGGCAGACGGAGCACCGGCGGCGAGCATTTGATGACACCGGGCTCCTGCAGCCGGATCTCGACCTTGTGTTCGATGGGCTTGTCCAGTCCCACGAACCGGAAAGTCAGCACACAGATATCGGTTTTCTTCTTTTCCGCCGGCCAGCGGCCGGCATCGATCCGGACGCCGAAGGGAAGCCGGTCCCCCGCCGGCACATAGGCCGGCATCTCAGCCTTGCAGGTGACCGTGACTTCCGGCATGGAACTGGTGATCGCCTCGATCAACGCCGCCGACTCCTCCACCAGGACTGCGCCCGTCAATTCACCCCACGGGTCATCCTTCGAGATATCGATGTCTTTCGGCACATCCAGCCGGAACGCCTTCTCCATGTCGGCGGGATAGGGCGCCACGCCGATGTTCAGCGTGGCCATGACACCCATGTTCCGGCCCTTGATGTCCAGCCTGCCGCTGAAGCCCTCCTTGCCCACACCGCCCACGTCCATGCGCAGAATCGCCTTGATGTCCTTGCCGGGATCGATGGTGATGTCGCTGAAGCTGACCTTCTTGTCGCCGGCCGGCATGAGCCGGAGCGCCGCCTCCCGCGGCGTGGTGTCGAAACCGTCGATGGTGACCGGCAGGCTGCCGGCGTTGCGGATGGTCAGGTTCAGGTTCCTGGCGCCCACAGCGCCGCCGCCGGCGGCGCCGTACAGGAACAGCTTGTCATGGGCAAGCAGCCGATCCTTGTCGTCCCGCACCTCCAGTCCAAGTTCCCGCAGGTTGCGCCCGCAGTTGGCGCAGTATCGATCGTCTTCGATCACTTCCCATACCTGGCAATGCGCGCATATCTGACCGCTCATGGTTCTCCCCGCCTACCAGCCGTTGTTCAGTTCCTCTTCCGAGCCGAAGGACCGCAGCGCCCGCAATCCCGTTTCGCCGACGACCTCGGAGATGTCGTCGATGCCCTTGAGGTTCTGAGTGATGGCGTGCTCGATGGTGCGTTTTTCGACTCCCCGGTCCTCCAGCATCTTCATGACCTGGTGCCGGCGCTTCTCGATGCAGGTGTATTCCGGCGAACGGCGCTCCTCCAGGATATTCGCCATCTGCATGTACTCCTGGGGGAATATGTTGTTGGTGTAGTAAGCCAGAATCGACAGCAGCCGCATCAGATCGTTCTGATCGGCGCGCAGGATGCGCCCTTCCACCTTGTTGAGCAGCTCCGCCCGCGTGCCGTCCTGGTCCGTCAGGGTCTGGATGGCCACATTCATGGAACCGAGCTGTTCGTCGCGGACCACGCCGGATGTGTAGTACCTGTAGTAGAAATTGGCACCGTCCTTGCTGCTCTTGATCACCTTGCAGATCACGCCCAGCAGGAAGACCTCGCTGGCCTCGATGAGCTTGATCACCTCGAAGTGGGAAGGTGGAATGATGTCGCTGTAGATCTCCACCCGCAGCTCGTTGTGGCGCTCCCACGGTTTCTTGCGGATCTCGGCGTTGTAGATCTCGCGCCACTTTTCCACGTCCCGGATGAAGAAGATTGGGAATCCCGCCATCTCCGAGTAGAACACGATGCTGTCAGGGTAATTGACCGATCGTCTGAAGGCGCTGTCATAGGCCGTCACGACCCCCTGGATCTCGGCCGCTTCCCAGCCCTCGGTGGTTTCCACGCCCCAGTGCTTCATGGTGGTGAACTTGATGAGCTTCTTGCCCGCCAGCACCGGGTTGCTGCCCTTGGCCAGCCAGGGCTCGCTCATGTGCATGACATCCCTCACCCGCATGGCGCGATGACTCTTTTCCGGATACTGGTCCGTGAAGTAGCGGAGGGCGCTCAGTTCGCGACCGACCTCGCCAACCCGCTGGATGGCGAAGCGCATGAGTTTTTCTTCCAGTGACGGCAGATCACGGACAAACTGGTTGGTGTGATAGATGCTGCCGACGCCCACCTCACCAAGGAACTTTTCCGACAGGGTCTTGATGAACTGGTCCCTCTCCGTGGTACCACGCTTTTTGTGGATGATTTCCGATTCGAAATCGAATTTCGCCGCCAGCGGCACGTTGCGGAACTCCACCGGTGTTTCCTCGAAGGCGGTGAACTTCTCCTTGAGCCGGCGCTGGAGCAACTGGAGCGCTTCCAGCAGAGTCCAGCCCTCCTGCATGAGGCCGCTGCGGCGGGTGATGCGCTCGCCGCGATCGTTCTCGATCTCCTCCGCTTCGCCGATCAGGCCGATGAGCTTCTGGCACGCCCTGGCGCTGGTGGTGAAGATGTGCATGCTGGCGACGGCGTTGTACAGCTCCGCTAGGTGATCGAACGCCTTGTTGAGAAGAACGCGAAGGGTGGCATCCCGGAACTGGATGACGTTGTTGTGCCAGTCGCCCTGGATTTCCTGGAGCCGGTTGAGCCAGCGCTGGAAATCCTCGCGGCAATGGCCGACATCTTCCTTCGCCACAGCGGCGAGTTCCTGGAAATCAGCCGCCCAGTGCTTGAGATCACGGGTGAAGGAGCGCAGGTACACTTCCGCCACGTCGAAGCCGGTGTAGATGTCGTCGAGCCAACTGATGTACCGGCGCCGCAGTTCCAACTGGCGCGCCTTGAGATAGCGGTCCAAGTTGGCGGATTCGATGACCTTGATGTAATCCCCCCATGTGTCGGGATTCTGGGTGGGCTTGGCGAAACTGGATTCCAGTTGTTTCTGCAGCCGGCTGAGGGCGGCGGCGTAATCCTGGTTCTTGTCCCGGATGGCGCCGAGGAAAAGGTGCTGCTGCTCCTCGATCTTCTGCTGGATATCGTCCAGGATGCCGGCGCCGGCTTCATCGGCGCGACCGATTTCGTCCAGGATATCCTCGTCGGTCATTCTCAATTCCTGCAGGTACCCGGGAATCAGGTCATCCAGCGTGGCCGGGATGGTATGGCTGCGGGTCCACAGATTGACCACCTCGCCGGCCAGGAAATAGGAGGCGGCGTGCTGCAAACGGTCGCGGTTGATGTAAATCTTGGCGAGGCCGAAGGACGAGTAGCTGCACGGATAGAATTCCCGGTACAGGACGGCATCCCGCCCCGCCTTGTCCTTGTCATCCTCATCCCGGATGACATGCTCCCAGTCGGACAGGACCATGGATGACGTGTTGGCGGTGACCGACCGCATCTGATCGGAGAAGGGGGTCTTTTCGAAATCAAGGAAGATGCGCTCGGCGATCATGTTGAAGATCTCGTGCTTGTTCTGGGGCGGGATGGTGCGACCGACGAAGTTGTCATTGCTGAACAGGTAGGTGGAATGGTAGGGCGGACCGATCACGGGTTTGCCGCGGGAATGGTTGTCCCAGTTGGGGCAATAATCGTTGTACTCGGCACTGCGCTCCTTCTGGTTGACGGTGTCCTTGCTCTTCACCGGTTTGCGCCGGAAATAGTGGTTCAGTTCCTTGAGGGCGGCGTAGGAGTTTGCGAAACAGAGATCAAAGCCTTCCTGACCTTCCTGGGCGAACACGTTGGGCAGGGCGAAGTAGCCGCCGATCATGGGGTTATGGGAGGTGAGAGCATTGTTGGCGAGGAATCCCATGTCCAGGAACATGCCGGAGCCGGTGCCGCCGGCCACGGAGCAGACCACGCAGACCTTGAGATTGTTGAGCGCCACCCGGATGCCGTAGTCGCGCATCATGATGTTGGGCAGTTCATAGCTGCGGAGCTGATCGGCGAAGCTGGTGAGCTTGTTCCTGATATCCACGAAGTGATGGTAGAAGGCCAGCTTGCCCAGGGGCCGTATCTGCCGGGCGCCGCCCACCACGCCGGTGGTGCCGTATTCCTGGAGGTTCTTGGACATCCATTCGAAGATGTACTTGCTGGCGAAGGATTCCTGGAAATAGGCGTTGTACTCGTCCTGCGGCACCTGGGCATCGATGGTCTCGTTTTCGGTGAAGGCGATGGCCTTGGTGATGAAGTCATCGGCGCGTTCCTGGAAAAACACTTCGTAGGACGGATCGGTGTCGATCCAGAGGTATTTCACGATGGGGAAACCGGTGATCTTGTAACGTTCGAAGAACATGCGCCGGATCCTGGTGAGCACTTCCTTGCCGGTGCCGCCCAGGCCGATGAGCAGGGTGGGATTGACATCCTTTATTTTCTGCCCGGTTTCGCCGACTGCCTGCGAAGCGGCGGTGGAATGATTTGCCATGTTACTCCCCCTTGTTCGAGACTGCGATGATGAAAAGCAGGATGGCGATCACCAGCCAGGAGCCGGCGATGGCCGCACATATCCACTCCAGCAGGTATTCGAAGAAGAACACCACAATGATACCCGCTATAAACAGCAGCCAGGTGTCATAAAACACCGCCAGGGCCGTCTTGGGGTGTACATTCCAGTAATCGATCATGATCTGGTAAAAAACCCACCGCAAGAGGATGTACAGGAAGATTACGAGCAGGACACTGACGATTACTTTATATTTGTACTCCATTTTAATTATCGCCGGTCCATGGGTGCCAGGTGCCAGGTGGGGCGTGTCGTAGGCCGGCGCGGGATCCCCGGCGGCGCAGTATCCGGTCCATGGGTTGACGGTGCAGAGCATGAGGAGCGCGAGGCACGTCATGCCGACGGTGATACCAGTTTTTCGCATCATGCTGTCCTCCACTTACGGGGTTTGCGATTCATCTTTTTTTGTCTCATTTCGTATCATATCGCCGCCGGACGAAGACGTTACGGTACGGCGAGGTTTCCGGCGGGGTTTGCGCGAGTCGGTCAATTCGTTCCCGGCCGCCGGCTCCACCGCGAGTCTGACGGAAGTGCGGGAATCGGTTCTTCTGGCTACGGTAAACAGGCGCTTGGAATTCATCCTGGCGAACAACTCCCGCTGGGCATAGGGTTCCACCACCTTCCAGCCGGGTGCAGGCTTGAATTTGATGGATTTCCCGCAGCGCTTGAAGCGGCCGACCTTGATCCGCCGGCCGGCTAGAAGCGAAGCGGCGGACCGGGTGTTGTAGCGGCCGCCGCGGCGGTCATTGACGGCGGCGATCACCGGCACTTTACGCATGAGGGGCGACAGGGCACAGGACCGGGGTTGCTCCTGATCGACGGTCAGAGTGAAACGATAGGGCTTCCGGCGCCACACCAGCATGACGAGCAGAACAATGAGTGCCACTCCTCCCAGGAAAAGGACAAGCATGAGGACGAAGGCGGTCATGGGTGTATTGATGGTCATGGCCGGTCCTCCGTGGGAGCACCCACGGCGATCCGCAGTGCAATCACGCTGGGGGCGGTGTGGAGATATTCCAGCGGATCCCGCTGATACCAAATTTTATTGATGGCGGTCATGGAGTTGGTGAAGTAGCGGTCCAGGACATCCGGCGCGATCCTGAGACAACCGCTTGGGATGCGCAGATGGATGTCCAGCATCCCCTTCGCCACTCCCTCGTTGCGGAAAGCCGAAGCGAAAAATTCACTGAGGGGGAAATACTTGAGCGACAGGTCGTCTTTCTTGAACGCGATGCTCAGCCGGTAGAGGATCGAGGTACTCTGCCCCGCCTCCCACGCCTTGTCGGAAATCACCCTGGGAGAGATGTCCGGGGTCATTTCAACCTGCTTGAAACCCTCGATACTCCATGGTTCGGGACTGCGGATATCAAGTTCGATGCGGCGGCCGTACACGTTTTCGAGCTGGAAGGCGAGGTTCTCGAAACGGGACACGAATTCCAGGTAGGCGATCCCCTGGTAGGTGCGATCCCGGATGGTGGAACCGCCGGCCAGCGCATACCGGCCGGCGCCGTTGGCAGACAGTTGGAGAGTCGGTTCGACATAGCTGTCGGTGCGCTGCCGGATGATGCCGGTATCGTCGATGCCCTTGAGCGCTATCAGATCCGGGGTGAAGGGTTTGACCAGGAGGCGCGGCAGCCGCCGTTGTGCGCAGAACCGCGCCAGAATGTCCCTGAACATCTGTTCCCTGGCGGAATCCAGCAGCAGCGCATAGATCATGACCCCCTTGGGGCCTTCGTAGTCGATGGAGAAATCACGCTTGAGGCGGCGGACCGAACCGATGTTTCCGGCGTCACCCACCGAGGCGCCGACCATTTCCCGCATCTCATCCTCGGACCTGTCCGGAAATTCCTGTAGGGGTAAATATGCCTTGCCCTGAAAGTGCAAGGTCGCTGGGATCATTTCCACCCTTGCCAGGCGCGGATCGGCAAGGAGCTTGTAGAACAAACCGAACATGCCGATCATCCTGCCCGGTGTAATCCCGTCCGCTGAATCACCGGCCTTGAGCACCCCGGCATCGGCGGTGGCGAATTCATCCTGCACGTTGTCCGTGACGAGGAACAGCATGTCCACATCAGGCATGGACATGGCATGTTCCAGCGGCGTCACGAAATCCGAATCCTGGCCATAGGGTTCTACGGGAATCGCATCATCCAGCGGGACCTCCCGCCAGGGTTCGGCGGTCCCGGTCAGTTCCGGACCTCCATATGAAAACATGGCCACCCGTGCCGGATAATCAGGAGCATGCATCGCCGCGAGATCCGTCAGCAGGCTGTACATGGCTCCCGATTCGATGAATCCCACCATGCTGCCGGACTTGTCGAACAGGACGAGGGAACCGGATTGTGCCTGGACGGCCGCGGCACAGAGCATGACAAGAAGGAAGAGGCAGCACTGTTTCATAGGATTTTCCCGATGTCGTGCCTGAACACGCCGAGGATGATCTTCTTGTCCTTGCGGTAGGCGATATAGGTGCGCCCCAACAACAACAGCGGCGGCGTGAGGATATCGCTGAATTCCTTGCGTGCCATCATGTGCATCGATTTATCAACGATCAGCATGGTCTCGCGGCGCTGTTGGGGCCGCAGATCCTTCGAAGTGTACAGGATATATTTGCCATAGATGTAGGGGGGGAACTCGGCGGTCTGGGCATTGTCGAAGTTGTGGTTGTTCCTGGCGCCGCCCAGGCCGAGCACCTGCAGTCCCCGTTCGTTGCACAGATAGATGGCGAACGGTTCGTCGCGCACCGTGAACTGCATGGCCCCGCTTTCCGTGTTGTCGATGGTGTTGACATCGAGCCGGTCGTTGACGGAGTAGAGCGCGGTGCCGGTGCCGGCGGCTCCTTTGAGAATGACGAATCCGGCGGCTGCCACCGGGTTGGCGGGCACGGAAAAGAGGCGATCCTTGCTGTCCCGGCGCTGATTGGGAATGGTCTTGTCGAGCTGCACGTGATTGGCGCGCAATGTGTATTTGTACAGGGACTGTGAATCGAAGAAAAACATGCTGCTGTTCCAGGCCGGCACCAGCCTCGAGACATCCCCTTCAAACTCGCGGTCGATGGTGCTGACGTGCCGGTGGCTGTTCTGATCGATGATGTGGACAACGGATTTGCGCGTCGTCTGGTCTCTGACGGTAAAGAGCAGCTTGCCGTCCAGCAGGGCGGGTTCATGGCAGATAACCTGGGAGGGGGTTTCGGTGGTGAACAGGCTTTGTTGGACCTGACCGGGATTGAGCAGGTCCACCAGCACGATCTGGCGGCGGCTGGCGATGTACAGTTGATGGCCCTTGCAGATGGGGCGGCTCATCCAGGCATCGTCACCGAGATTCGCGGTCCGGATGGGACCGTCCCAGACGGTGGCCTCGACCTGGTTGGGCTTGAGCGGGTCCAGAATGATGAGATAACCGGAGGGCAGTTGCACCAGCACCCGGCCGAACACCTCCTCCACGTGAATCACCGGTCTGGCTTGATGCTGGACCGGGATGCGCGGGGTGAGATCGAACTCCATGAACGGTTCCGGGGAGGATTCGAAGTAGATCTGCATGTGCTCTTTGAATTGCGCGTGGGCTGATTCCCAGTCGATGGGCCGCCCGCAGATCCGGCAGTAGGAACTCTGGAATCGGTTGAGGGCGCCGCAGGAAGGACTGGCGCAACGTATCAGGCCGTTCCGGCAGTGATCGCACACGCCAAGTTGCCGGTGGGAATTGGCGGTCATGCTGGGCACCGAATCTGCCTGGCATTTCGGATATGGGCATTTATTCACGGCTCGCCTCCACACTGAACCTGTTGATTGCCTGTATCGTCATCACGAAAACTGCTGTTCGAGGTTGACTGCATCCATGAAGCGGACCGGATCGGCGTTGCCGGTTTCGCCTTCGTACAGGTAAATTCCCAGCAGCCTGTCATCGCTGTCCAGGAGAAGCGCCCAGCTATCCCTGCCCTGATTCTCGGCCACGAGCTGATGCGCATCATCAGGATTGGTGATTCGATACCAGCCGCCGTCGATGACGATGGCATAATCGCAATTATTGGGATGTCTCCAGGCGGGGGAGATTGTCAAGCCGCCGTCTTCGGACGCGCCGTGCAGCATGGTGAGACGCAGGTGAGGATTGTAGTCGCCGCGCAGTGTCTCGCCGGTGGCCGCCACGGTGTATTCCGTCATCGGATAGGCGGCGCCGGGCAGGCAAAGGTAGTTACCGGACATGAGCCTGATCGCGGGGAATTCGAGGTGCCGCCCCAGATACATCGTGGTGACACGTTCCATCAGGCTGTCCACCAGCGGCGAGGTGACGGTTCCTGACTGGTGTTCCTGGCGGGTATCAGGAGGCGTGAAATTGGAAAAGACAAGGTAGCCGACTCCTCCCGTCATTCCCACCAGCACCAGGGCCATGATGAAGATGCGGACCGGGGAGCCGGACCGGCGCCGGGGACGCCGACCACCCAGCGACGAGGTGGAGGAAAGACCGCGTGCGGTGGCGCCGCCGCCCAGCGGACTCGTCAAGCCGCGGTCACCGGCCTTACCCGGTTTGCCGTACCGGCTGTTCAGGCGCGCAGAGGTCGTGGTGGGAAAAAGATTCTCCGTGGGAGCGTCGGTCTGTTCTTCCACCGGCTCACCATACAAGCCGAGAGGCGCCGGTTCCTGCGTTTTCATCTCAGGAGCCGCCGGCTTGCGAGGCCGGCGACCGGAATACCGCCCATCATATAACGTTCGCTTTTTCTTCACTCGTCTCTCCTTTATGGAGGAACTGTTCTCCCTTGGATAACGATGCATGGGTGGAATGGTGACAGAAAAAACGGCAGTGCCGAGGGCAAGGGTTGGACCACAGCCGGCCATCGACGAGTCGATAACGCAGCGCACCATTCTCCTTGGTCATTACCGTTTCCCCATGGAGCCGCTTCACCCCGCTGTGCATCCTTCTGTGCCAGGGCCCGCGAAGGCGACGGCCGTGGCGTTGGAAATCCATGAACCAATGGCTGGTTCCTTTCGGGTTATTGGCTAAGATGCGTACCACTGATAATCCGGAATGTCAAGAAAGAAATTTCTCTATTATCTACGTTAATATATAATTTAATTCTATTGTTCTTTTCTGGCGATGCTGGAAGTAATTATAAATATTGATAACAGAGAGTGACTGTATTGTACTGGAACCTGTAACAGAACTGACATGCTGAAAATTCATATCTGTTAAAGTAAAGCGTACTCCTTACCTTCCATGATAGCATTTTGAAATGCGTTGCGAGCACTCACCAGCCTGGCGGCGGTCAATAATGAAATGCCTGTCCGGCAGGGGCGCGTTCCCGAACGTCGTCGATAGTGTCTTTCATGCATTCCAAGAAATCCGGATTACAAGATGCTCGTGAAGATCTTGCGTTTTGCTCAACCACTGGCATACTGTGCCTTGATACAAATCAGTGAAAGGAGCGGACATGAGAAACCGCGCATTTGATCCATTGGATCGAGGCAGGCGCACCGGCGGCTCGAGGGGTGGAAAATCAGGCACGAGGACCTCGCCATCGGGGCGGCAAAGGACCGCGGACACCTTGGGCGGCACGGCGGAGGGAGGGACAGGCGGCGCGCCGCCGAACCAGCGGCCGGGAGATGTGGCTTCGAAGATGCGTCAGCGGCGGCCGCGGCGAGGATCGCCTGGGGAACCCGGCGGCATCCCCGGCTATCTGTTCTGGATAGCGGGAGGCTTGTTGGTGGTCATCGTGGCCTTGTTGTTGTTCCTGCAAGTGGATGACGAAAAAACAGCCGGGCCGGTCATTTCTTTGCCATGGATCTCGCAAAGCAGCTTCCGGCCGCGGATTCCGGTGAAGCTGGAACGGGCCGATTTCATGTCGGTGGAGGAACAACAGGCATTCGAAACCATGCGCGGAGCGCTGGACGGCACGGTAAAACGAGTGGTTCCCGATTGTTCCGGCGCATATACAAAAATAAACGAATTAATAACCACTTATATCGATCCGTACCTGCTCAGGGAACTGCCGGTGGAGGGCTATCCGCTCGGCCGTGACGATGATCCGCAGTTCTGGTCCATCTACGAAACCTGTTGCCGGGTGATGCACATGAGTCCGGACACGGTGCTGTTCATCGTGCCGGACAGGGAGTATGACGTCGCCTGCTTCAGCCTGGGCCTGTGTGAGCCGCACATCCTCATGACCAGGAAGTTCCTGAGCGTGTTCTCGTATCCGGACGGTTCATATCGGGAACAGGAAATCGCCTTCATCCTCGGGCGCGAGCTGGGCAAATTGAAGTGCGAGCAGCAGTTCGACAAAATTGCGCTGGGCCTGTTCGATTACCTGGCCAACCTGTATAAAACGCCGGAGAATGTTCCGGCGGCGTTAAAGCCCATCCTCAATCTCGTCATGAAGGACATGGCGGGCGGGCTGCTGAAGATGGGATGGCTGGCGGCCACTTCCAGCACCTGCGACAACGCGGGTTTGATTTGCTGTCAGAATCTCGATTTCGCCGAGGCGGCCATGATCAGGTACAATTCCGGGTATGACGGTCCCATAGATGTCGTGGCGTACGAGGCCTATTGGGAAAACTATATGGCGACACACGGCGAGCAGATGGAGAACATGGCCCGTTGGCTGGAAGGAACGATGCCGTTGCAACGCCGCATCGCGAAACTGAAGGAATTTTATGGAATACGATACAAGGACATCATGTAAAGCTGGATCAGCCGGAGAATCCTTTCCTGCGGAGCCTGACACCATGGCGCGGGACACCTCCGAAGGTCAGTGGAGGGTGAAACGATGAGACAGCGCAGAAGCCTGTCCAGGGGATATGACCGATACCGGACCAGGCGGCCCGGCATGAAGGGCGTCAGCATCGAACCGTCGATCGCCGCCGGCTATTCGGGAGCAGAAGAAACACCACAGCCAAGGAGAACCCATATGTCAAGGAATACGCAGTACGTCGTCATCGAGGATATCCGCATGTCATTCGGCGCCATGGTGGTATTCATGGTGAAATGGGCCATCGCCTCCATTCCGGCGGCGATCATCCTGATGCTGATCGTTGGCGCTTTGTCCCTGATTGCGGGCGGCATCTTCGGCGGGATACTGGATGCGATGTTCTGAGGATCGTTCCAGGATTCTAAAAATAGTTTTCGGTTTAATTACTTCGCCAAGTGTTAAGACGTTTTAACACTGAGGTTCAATAACGGTCCATCCGGCGTCTCGTGAAACGCCAGGCCGCCACGACGCAGCCCAGAAGGCCGACGGGAATGCCGATTCTCGGTTCCACCTGCTGCACCCCCATCCACACGAAGAAGACCACGAACGCCAGTGTAAAGAACGTGATTGCTGCCAGTATCCGCCGCGCCGCCCACAGCCACTTGACGATCTGAACGGTGCCGGCACCAATGATGAAGAGAAACACCAACGTGATGAGCGTGTCGTCTGTGCTCATAAAAAGCTCCCTGTGGTAACCTTCATCCACTCCATTTTTTAATCCGCCGCGTTGGCATTCGAACTCATAAAACTAATGCCCCCGCCGACGGTGGCAGCCTAATCCACTGTATAAAGCCTATTATATCAAGAGGGTACAGGCTGTTCGGGACCGTGTCAATCAAAATGAAGCGACTCGGTTTTACCTATCGCGGTCATAATTCCTGTTTCAGGGAAATGATTTCAGGGACCATGGCGGAAGAAATGTGTCTGTTTCTCGAACCACTCGGTACATTTCTTAGTGTTTAAATCACTATTTAAAACATTTTATCGCGAATGTTACCATGTCTACCTTTTTCTCCTGGGTAATCGTTTTTTTATCTTTCTCGCGATCAACCTGAGATAGGTAATTACGCTTGCCGCTACAGCGGTCACGATCAGACAAAGTTCATGGTCCTGGAGGAAACCCAGCAGCAGGGTGACCAGCGCTTGCACAATTTGTATTATTTGTATTTTACTTTCGGCCTTCGCGGCATACCAGATGCCCATATCCGGGAACTCCGGCGGCGGGAGCAGTATATCCTGATCATGAACCTCTTCTTGTTTTCGAAGAAGGTAGTCGACGGCATCCTCCTCTTTCCGGTTGACCGGCTGCTCTCCGTCCGGATTGAGAGAGATTTGCGCGGGAGGTTCCAATGGTGTTTTCAACGGGTCGCGGGTCCCATGGAAACTCGATTCGCCTTCGCACCACATGCGCCCATCACTGATGATCGAGTTCATCAGCACCTTCAGTTCCCTGTCCGCCATCCGCAACAATTCCATGTCGATCCGGATGAGGTCCATGGTGAGCGATTCGAGTGCCCCCGGGAGTCTGGGTTCGAATCCGCACAGGGACGGGATGATCCCGTCGCGGATGAGCTTGTCCAGCACATATCTGATGTTGACGACAGTATTCCAATATTTTTGAAACGCTCTCATATACATACCGGAATCATAATAGTACAGCAGACTGTTCCATGTAGCAGTGATCGAGATGATCATCACGCGGCACTCTTCCAGTACTTTTTCATCTTCCGGCGTCATTTTGGTATCGACATGAGATTGGAGCTGTTTTATTTCTTTATTTAATTTTACTTGGTATTCATGACGTTTTTTTTCACTCTCCATTCTCGCTTCATCATACTGTGCCTTTTTAAAAAGGTAGTAGACGGACAGCAGGATCAACAGAAGGGATATGAGCAATAAGATCCGGTTTATCCAGACTGTTTTACGGGAAACCGGCGGCTCAGGTTCAGGACCTGCTGAAAAACCAAGCGCTGACAATTCGATCTTGGGAACCCAGGAACGTTTAACGATTTTGTGCTCCATCGATGAACCTCTTTCCTGCTCGCTATTTCATATACTTTTAGAAGAACGATCTTTCACTGTTAAAACGTCTGAACAGTACCGGCAACCAGATAACAGGAATTCATTTTGCGCATGTACCCATGGGGGTGCTCCCTTGTGGTTCCAGGAATTTCTGCCTTCGGACACGTTCACCATTCCAATCTTCTAATGAGATTCCTAATAAAAATAAATATGGCTTTCATGAAATATTCCAATGCCAGCCACACGCTCGTCGCGATTGATAACACAATCCAGCACATGTGGGTGTCAAACAATATATTCAGAAAAAGCGACAGCCCCCATGCCCATACATGATTGTGCCTGGCCATCTCGTCGAGGCGATCCTGCCGCCAGGCCAACTCATCGGGAAACACCGGCATAGGCGGAAACTCGGGCGAATGAACTCGGCTGTCGCGACCGTCATCCGTCCGTGGCTGACCGCCGTCATCATTATTCTGATTCAGGTAGATCGGCGCCGTGACCATGATGTCCACCGGCAGCGGATCCTTCGTGCCGCAATACCTGCCATCGCCGTCCCGCCAGAGCCGGCCGTATGAACAGAGAATCTTTGACAAGTCCTTTAGT
>JAFGDC010000036.1 GCA_016932295.1 candidate division CSSED10-310 bacterium | reverse complement strand
GCGGCCACGGCCACTCCCATGCCGATGACGATCTGCACCAGCGCCTTGCTCGAGGCGTAAGGAAACACGGAAAAAACAGTGGAAGTGGCGATAGTGATTAGAAATGGCAGGAAAACCACGGCAATCCAACGGCCTTGCCTGCCCCCGGCGGACGACCGCGGCGCCACCAGGATGGCGAGCCAGGCGAGCTGTGCCACCAGGGCATATGAGCGCAATGATTCCAATTGAAACGGGCCGGCCGAGACGATCGCCAGACAGCCCATGACCGCCGCCGGCAGATCGCGGCGGCGACACGCCCACCAGGGGACCAGCACCGCTCCCAGAAGACTGAATGCCAGTATGTAGCACCTGGAGGCAAGAGATGTTTCCAGCCCCCTGATCCAGCCGCTCATCAGGCAGATCAGCAGTGTCGCGACTATCCACCCGGTGTCAGGTAAGGGATGGACGCCGTCCCTTGCGGCTGATCGCCGGGCGACGACGAAGGCGGCAGCGCCGGTCAGGGCGAGGATGACCAGGCCGGTCGCTCCCGCGGCATCGACCACGCGCTCCTCGACCGTCACCCAGACCTGAAAGGTCACCATGCCCAGCAGGCTCAACCTGGTGACCGAATCCCGCCAGTGACGGCGCGGAGTGCCGGGCGGCTCTAGCGGGGAACGGCGTTCACTCACGATGGAAACACGGTCGGGAAAGCCAATAGGAGAGTCCTGCTTGACCGGTGTGTGCTTCCACCAGGTCGTACCCGATCTGGAGCAGGTCCGCGGCACGATCACCCATGACCAACCCGACCTCGATGGCGGTGAGCCACTGCCACCCGACAGCCACGGGCCATTTTATCGCTCGCAGCGCATCGAACCAGTAGTGAACCTCCTGCAGATCCCCGGCATGCGCCGCAGCAACGCACTTGAACCACAAGGAATGGCAGTAGAGAAAAAATTCTTCGCCCTCCTTGATCTCGAGTCGTCGATTCAATTCAATCGCGGCTTCCGTCTGTCCCCTGGCGAGGAGTATGGCGCCATGCAGCACCTTGGCCCAGGATGTGCCGGACGAGTCTCCCTCAGGCTCTCTCAACTCCGTAATGCAGCCCTCGGCGGAGGCGATATCGCCATGCTGCAGATAAATCATGGTCATGAAACCGAGGGCGGTGTTCTTCTCCCTGACCGCTATACCGCTGGCCTCCAGACACAGCGCGATCACTCCCATGGCTTCGTCGAGACGGCCGGAAAAATAAAGGAGTCCATAGTAATTGACGCCATAGAATCGCAGGAATGAGCGGCCTTCGTATTTTTCACTCTCGCGGCGGGCTTTTTCGAACCAGCGGGACGCCTCCAGCCATTGCGATTTGGCCATGTACAGGTATGCCTTGTTGCCGAGAACGATCGAGTGCATCCAGACCGTGCCGTCTATCTTGATTCTCTCCAGCGCCTTGTCGATGGCTTCCATGGCGCTGTCGAGGTCACCCATGGAATGGTAGGTCTGACTCAGATCATTGTAATCGAAGACGTCGATGACCTGCCCATGCTTCTTGCGCCAGGCCAAACCGGCGGCATGATAGGTCAGGGCCGTCTCATAATCTCCTTTGATTGAATGGATATTGCCGATTTCCCGCTGCATCGTGCCGACCAGGGCAGACTGGAGATTCAACATGGTGAATATGCCGATGCTGCGTTCGAACGCATCGAGTGCTTCATCCAGCCGGCCGGTATTGCGTGCCCAGAAACCGCGACCGAGCAGTACAAACGCATCCAACTCGCGATCCTGCCGTTCCTGGTTGATCTCTTCCACCCTGTCCAGGAAAACCGCCATGTCATCCCAACGGGCACTGACGATGTACGTGGTGGCCAGAAACAGGACGAACACGGGGACAGAGGAGTAGCGGCGCAGGCTGGTGAGCAGTTCCAGCGTTTCCGGCATGAGCGCCAGCACCTCGTTGGCGCGGCCCGTCTGGGAGAGCGACCCGATCAGGTCCACGAGAACCTTGGAACGTTCCACCGGCTCGTTGCCCAGGTGTTCGAGGGCGGTAAGAGCGTTCTTCTGGAAGCGACCCGCCTGGTCCCAGGACAGGGACGCGGCGGCGTGCTTGCCGGCCAGCCGGTTGAATTCGTATGCCCGTTCCCATTCCCCCGACTTGAAGAAATGCTCCGCCAACAGGGGATACGCCGCGACGTCCCGATCACCCCCCAGGCTCACCATGGCGTCGGCAAGCCGGCGGTGGAGACGCCGCAACCTGGTGGCGGGCAATTCATCACAGGCCACCCGGCCGATCTGCTGATGACTCAGTTCGTATTCCTCACCACCGGGCCTCGCCAGTTCAACCAGCAAGCCGGCCCTCACCAGCTCCTCGATCCCGTCCAGCAGATCGTCTTCATCCAGTGCCGCCGCCTTCTCGAGAAGATTGTAATCGGCGACGCGGCCATGCACGGCAATGAGATCCAGGAGATTCGAACCCACCTGGCTCAACCTCGACCGTCGGCGCTGCACCAGCTCCTTGATGGTGACGGGAATGGTGTCCAACTCCAGCGTGCGATACCGCCAGCGCCCGTATTCCCGCTGCAGTCGGCCCTCCTCCACCCACATCCGCAGTAATTCCTGGATGAACAGCGGGTTGCCCTCGCTCTCGTTGAAAATGTCCTCGCCTATGACTTCCGCCGTCCGGGCATCGCCCAGCATGGCGGCGATCATCGCGCGACTCGTCTCTTCATCGAGCCGCTTCAACTCCATCGCGTGGTGGCGCACCACGCGCCGCGCCACACCCTGGAGGCGCCGGACCGGATCCCCCGACGTCACCTCGTCGGGCCGGTATATTCCGATCACCAGCAGAGGCAACGTATCCAGGTGACGCACCACGAAACTCAGGAATTGCAGGGTATCGTTGTCGAGCCATTGCAGGTTGTCCAGCACCAGTACCTGGATATGGCCGCCGGTGATGAGATCAAGCGTCCGGGCGAACATCCCGTATTTTTTCTCCGGAGAGGCGATATCCTCGTAAAATTTACGGACATGTTCCTGGGAAGAGGAGTCGGGATTGACGGCGGTTTGAATCGCCTGGGGATCGAGCTGCAGGGTCTGCAGGTTGGCAAGCAAATCGGCAATGAGCTGGTAGGGAATATCCTCATATTCATGGCAAGCGCTTCCCTGCCAGCGGACTCCCGAAGCCTCCAGCCGGGAGCAGAATTCCTGCACCAGCCTGGACTTGCCGGCTCCTGCCTCGCCGCTTAACCAGACCACCGTACCGCCACCGTTCAATTCCTTGAACGCGGATTCCAGTTCCGCCAACTCGCGCTCGCGCCCCACCATGGGTGCCCGATACACGAAATCCGCCCTCGATTTGGCGGCGACAGTCGGGGGCGTGGCCCTGCCATCGATGGTATTGAGAAAACGGAGCGCTTCCTCACACGACTGGAAACGGTCGGCGGGGGTCTTGCGCATGAGGGTTTCCACGAAACGCCGCCAGGCATCCGGCAGACCGGTCACCAACCCTTCCAGAGGCGGCGGCGCTTCGGTCACGTGCTTGATGATGAGCGCTATTGGATCCGCGCCCTGGAACGGCACGTTCCCGCTGAGCGCCTCGAAGAGGACGACGCCAAGGGAGTAGAGATCGCTCCGGAAATCGACCTGTTCACCCCGGGCCTGCTCGGGAGAGATGTAATTCATGGTGCCCAGAATCGTGCCTGGAACCGTCAGTGACACATCCGGATGGACGGGTTTGACCAGGCCGAAATCCATCAGCTTGACCCGCTCATCCGCCACCATGATGTTGGTGGGAGTGATATCGCGATGCACGAGACCTTCGCCGTGAATAGCGGCAAGTGCTTCCAACACCTGCCGGACAATGGGCTGGAGCCGATCCGGAGGGATCCTGCCGCCCATCTGGCGCCGCCAGGCACGAAAGGTCTCTCCCGGGACCAGTTCCATCACCAGGAAACACGTCTGATCCTCATGCACCAGGTCAAACACCTTGACGATATTGGGATGCGACAATCTGGCCATGGCCCTGAACTCGCGCCGGAAGCGCTGGGG
>JAFGDC010000351.1 GCA_016932295.1 candidate division CSSED10-310 bacterium | reverse complement strand
TCCACCCTCGCCGAGCGGGAGGCGGTAACACCGAGGCTGGCACCAGCCGGCAGCTCCGCCAGCGCATCCCCCAGGTTTTTGACCAGCGCAGCAGCCCGCGCCCCAGCCAATTCCTCATCATCCTTCCGCACGGTCAGCGTCAGCGGCCGGCGATAGACCGACAGCCGAACCTCCCGGCCTGGCTTCGATTCGGCCATCAGGTCACGGAACAGCCCGGCCGGATCCTCCACCTCGCCCAGGTAACGCCCGTCCACGGCAAGCAGCACGTCGCCTATCTCGAGACCGATGGCGCGCGCAGGTGAGTCGAAGATCACCCGGGTGATGCGAAGGCCGGACGCGAATGGAATACCGGGTCCCACCAACAGATCCTGAACCGTGTCGTACGAGATCCCGAGGTAGCCGCGCACCGGCTCACCACCTTGGACCAAGGCGGCCGCCATGCATACAAGGCAGACCGCAAGCGGTAGCAAGTGCATCTGCCGGGAAAAACATGAACGGTTCATACCAGCATGCTCCCGGTCGGATCACCGGACATGAGCCGTTTCAGCACGGCCATCACCGGCTCGGGCAGGGCGATGGGCCGGCCCTCCGCATTGACGCAGGCATGCCTCGTATACCCGTCGCCAAGCAGCACCAGCGTTCCGCCTTCCTCCTTGTGGATTTCGTAGGAGATGGTGAGCCGGCGGCTGGCGGTCTCGGTCACGGCGGCGGAAATCACCACCAGGTCGTCGAACCGCGCCGGCCGGCGGTACGTGCACTGCACCTCCACCACCGGAAACGCGATCCCCGATGCTTCCACCTGCCGGTAATCCAGCCCGGCCTCCCGCAGCATGTCGACCCGCGCCACCTCCATCCATACGAGATAATTGGCATAGTACACGATGCCCATGGCATCGGTTTCCGCGTATCGCACCCGCAGCCGTGATTGAGCTTTCATGCCTTTCCCTCCAGGTTCCCGCCATTATTCGGCACCGGACGGTGATGGTCAAGGCACGGCGGTAACCCCACGGGAGCGTCGGTGAGTTGGTCCGAAGCGTGACGAAGCTTTCGCGGCGGTTCACATGCTATGTGAGGATTCCGATCACCGGCGGAATTTCCATCGGGAGAACATCAAATGTTGACAGTGCCTCGCTCCCGGCTGGTGGACGTGAACACCAGGCCGCCGTTGGCCCCGGTCGGTTCGCAAGACTTTGCGCGGGCACGGGAAACATCCACTTCCTTGTGATCCACGAATTATTACAGTATAAAATTTCCAAATCATGCAATCCGGCTGTTGTTTTACCGTGACGGTGCCGGAAGGACACCCGGTTTCACGTCACAGCGTCAGCCGATTCAACATCCGGCGCCCGCCCGGCGCGATTCCCGCTTCCCGCGAGCGCTCATTGGAAAGGAGTCTGATATATATGAAAAAATATCCGCGCGAACCCGGATGGACCCGTGCAACCTTCACCATCATGACGATCCTGGCTTGCATCGCGACCGCGGCCGGCGTCGCGCTGGCGGACACCTACTATGCCTCCCCGTCAGGCAGCAACACGCCGCCCTATGATTCCTGGGCTACCGCGGCCAATCACATCCAGGATGCCATCGATGCCTCCTCCACCGGCGACACGGTAATGGTGGACGCCGGCACCTACCCGGAGCATGTGCAGGTGTCATCCAAGGATATCGACCTGTCCGGCGCCGGCATGGGAGTGACGGAGATCCACGGCTACCGGATCGATATCCAGAACGTCACGGGCGGCAGCCTGCGCGGCTTCACGGTATGCGAAGTCAGCGACTTCGCCGTCAACCTCTGGACCTCGGACGGATACACCGTCACCGGCAACGAGGTGGTCAACGCCATGTGGGGGATCGCATGCTTCAATTCCACCAACATCACGGTCAAGGGCAACCATGTCCATGACTGCAGCGACACCGGTATCGGCATCACCACGGTCAGCGGCGGCACCTCCAGTGCGATCGTCGCCAACAACGTCACCGAGCGCTGCAGTTGGCACATGAAAGGCGAGACCAACTGCACGGTTCTGATGGTCAACAACACCTGCAGCGGAGCCTATTCCGGTTCATGGTCCGGTGGCGTGCTGTCGCTGGGGGGCACGGCGGCGGTGACCGCATACAACAACATCATCACCGGCGTCAGGGTCGGACTCGAGAGCCAGAACGGCGGTGCTCTCTGCGGCGACAACAACAATTTCTGGAACATCGACAACGGGTATTATTACGGCAACTGTTCACCCGGCGCCGGCGATACGTACGTGGATCCAATCCTTACCGCTCACCTGCACCTGATGCAGTCATCCCCATGCCGCGACAACGGCCAGTCAGCCGGCGCGCCCGCCGATGATTACGACAACGAGGCCCGACCCCAGGGAACGGGCATGGACCGCGGCGCCGACGAGTGGCTCGACGCCGATGACGACGGTTTGCCGGACTGGTGGGAAACGCCCCACGGCGACCTCGATCCGCAGGCTGACGACGATATCGATGGATTGCGCAACATAGATGAATATTACTACGGCACCGACCCTTCACTGCTCGACAGCGACGGCGACGGTCTGAGCGACGGCGAGGAAGTGACGGCGGGCGCGGACGGCTACCTCTCCGATCCGTTCAACACGGACACCGACGGGGACGGCCTGGAGGATGGCACTGTCGACGTGAACCTGGATGGCCTCACCGAAGGTGACTTCGGTACCGATCCTTCCCGCGCCGACACCGACGGCGACGGCCTGCCGGATTACTGGGAAGCGCTGAACAGCGCCTGCACCGACCCTCTCGTCGAGGACGACGAGGCCGATCCAGACATCGACGGAGCGGCCAACTGGACCGAGTATTACCATGTCACCGATCCCTGCGACAACGGCCAGACGCCGGTGCTGATCACGGTGTACGTGGATGACGATGCCCCGAACGATCCAGGACCTGGTGACATCTATGTGAGCGATCCCCTGGAGGACGGCACCCCGGCGCATCCGTACGACTCCGTGCAGGAAGCCCTCATCGCCCTGAATACCCCCGGTGACAGGGCCGAGGTGCTGCCGGGCACGTACGTGGAGAGCCTGTACCTGAGCAACGCCGCCGGCTATCTGCATGGCGCCGGGGCCGGGCAGACCTTCATCGTGGCCACCCAGCCCTATGCCTGCCATGCCGAGACCATCTTGTTCGGTGAACTCTCCGGATTCACCTTTTCGGGCGGCAGCAATGGTTTCGAACTGAATAACTGCAACCTGGCAATACGGGACTGCCGTATCGAAGAGTACCAGCAACTCGGCATCCTGGTTACCAACAGCGCCGGCGTCACCGTCGAGGACACCGTGTTCACCGGCGGCCAGGTACCGATCCAGGCGCAGTTCGACCAGAACCTCGCCATCCGTGGCTGTGAAGCCCGCAACTGGAGCGGCTGGGCGGCGTGCGATAGTTACTGCACCAGCGGCATTGCCGAGGACAACCACTTCCATCACAGCAGCGGCAGCGGCGATGTGGTGCAGCTCAACGGCGATTCTGCATTCACCGTGAGCGGCAACCTGATCCATGACTGCCCCAACTCGAG